>NZ_JACSOF010000116.1:0-21325 GCF_014349205.1 Photobacterium sp. BZF1 | reverse complement strand
GCGTTGATCAAAATCCCTGATGAATTTAGAGAGCAGAGTTGGTGAGTTAGGCTAGTTTTAATAGCAGGTGTACAACATCGATAAGGAGAGCAAGATGGCGAGTGTTTTTGAGCAGCACGGTGCATTTAGTTGGTCCGAGTTAATGACTGATGACCCTGAGAAAGCAATTGCGTTCTACCGTCAAGTCATTGGCTGGGAAGTAGAAGCCATGCCAATGGAAGGAGGGACTTACCATGTCCTAAAAGCCGGTGGTGAGCCTGTAGGCGGTATTATGGGTAAGCCTGAAGGATATGAGAATATCCCCAACCATTGGGGGAGCTATATCACGGTGGAGGATGTGGACGATACCGTAGCATCGGCTAAAGCGGCAGGTGGCTGTATTGTCTATGAACCTAAGGATATCCCAGGTGTAGGGCGTATATGTGCTATCAGCGACCAAGACGGTGCCATCGTGTCGGTGATTGCTTACGAGAACAAAGAGTGTGAAGACTAAAGCGCCAATGTATGTAGCCACATAACAACAAAAAGAAAGCCGCAGGGTTAGAACCCTGCGGCTTTTCTGTTTTTTGTGCTGACCTTACTTAATACACTTGAGCATATAGCCGATGATAGGATCACTGGTATCCTTCATCGCCAGCGCTTTTGGCAAGTAAGTCGGCTTTTTGAGGATCTCACGGGTGATCAGTTCATCCAGTAGCGGTTTGAACTCAAAACCGGTTTTACCGATAAACATCGACGTCAGATCTTCTTTGGCATAGGCATGCAGAGCATCCTTTAGCCCTTTCAGGTACAAGTAGTCCTTGGTAAAGCCACCGCCACGGTATGCCCGTGCAGTTACGGTGAAGGCTTGATCGTTGCTGATCCCATAATCATGTTTAAGGACATGGAAGGTCTCATTGAAGCTCTCACCTTTGACCATCATATCGACCGCAATAACCCGTAATGCCAGCGTCTTCAAGCGGTGCAGTGGGAAACTTCCCGACAGGTGCTCACACAATATTGCCAAGCCTTCCTGCGAATGGGTGTTACCTGGGAGTCCCAGTTTCAAGACTTTCAGCGGTTGCAAGTCGGCATTGGCACTGGTGACCAAGTGCACTCCAAGCTCATGGTGGATCAGGGCATCAAGATCTTTGCGGTTGAATTTCGCCGCTTGGTTCACCTTGATAGTCCGCCCGCTGACCATTGCTCGAGCAATCAATTGCTTGGAACCAGCGACTTTACACTTCACGCCATATTCTTCAGCTGCAAGCTTGAACGCCTGAATCGCTTCTTGGGCCGTGATTGTCTCTTCTTCTGGCTCGCTATATTCACAGGCGTGCAAGATGAAGTTGGCATTGGCGATATCGTTTTGATCCGGCTGGCCATAGTAACGTAGCGAGTTATACAAAAACTCATCGCTACCTATGCTGGTCAGCAAGTCGATACGCACTGCAAGCTGATCTATCACTTTGCGATACATCGCCTGGATATCCGCATCACGGATATCTTCTACCGGCAAACGGTATAGCTGTTCGCGAAACTTGAACGGGTCCAGATCCAGCTGACGGTAAGTAAAGTCAGGTTGGTAATCATAGGGACGGTGCAAGAACCGACGCTTCTCCTGCTTGATGTTCAGCGGGTTGATATAGCTAAGCGTATTCACCCCTCGTGCAATCGAAAACAGTTGGCGGTCAAGCTTGAGCACTTCACGCGGCAACTTGGATGCCAAAACATGACTACTGGTAAGCTTCTTGACTTTGGTACGGCGCAAAATAGTTTCTGCAGCGTGTTCAGTCAGTACGTTTTTCATCTCAGCGCGAAGCTTCTCAAGTACCAACGGGAAGCTTTCGCCACGTGCCTCGTCCATGAAGACTTTCTTCACTTCCAGCGGCATGATCAGCGTATTGGCAAAGTTGGCTTTGACAAAGCTCGCTTGGTAGCCCATGCCCTGGAACACATCATTGACCTCGGCACGAACGTCAATGTTCGGTAATTCGATGTTGCGCAGCTTGCCAACTAGGCTGTCAATCTCCTTGCGCCAACGACGGGTGTTGACTTGTCGCGTGCCAAGGTTGAATACCGGTACATCACGATCGATGCGCTGGTAGTTGTATGAGTGCACATCATACAACAGGCAAAGGCCGAATTTACTTTCCAACGTATCAATCAGGCACGCCAGAATACGGTAGTAGCAACTGTGTTTTGCCAGCGAAACCGCACGTTCCTCATCAGAAAGCGGAGTTTGCCAGACCGGTTTGCCCCAAGCTTCATCATAGATGCAGTTTTCGGGCGCACGGTTCAAATCGTACTCGTAGCGTGAATCTTCACCCTGAAGTACGATCGGCAGCGAGGAAATGAAATCGCCCGTAAACGGGTCTTCCTCGAAATAGCGCTCTTCTTCTGTGAGCAAACAGTTTGGCATCAGGTCACCGCGAAGGCGGTGACCATGATGGATAGCTGTGGCGATGTATGGCTGATATTCGCTGATGCGAATGGTCAAGCTCCCATCGTTAAGCTGCGCTTCAAACGGAACATGTTGCTGGATCCTTTCCAGAACTTCCGCTTCAGAAAGTTGTAGCATCGGCAATCACCTGACGAAATTCATTTTTACGAGCAATGCTGACTTCTTTTGCTTTAACTACGGTTTCAGCAAAATCAATAACTTGAGCTTGCAACTTAGTACGGTTCAAACGGTTGATACGGGTGATGCCTCCAGGGCTCAGCACGTTAACTTCAACCAATTTGCCGTTGATTACATCCAGGCCAACGAAGTAAAGGCCATCGCGCACCAGTTTAGGGCCGATGTGCTTACACAGACGCAGCTCCTGCTTGGTTAGGGTATGTTTCACTTCCTTACCGCCGGCATGGATGTTAGAGCGCACATCGCCTTGGGCTGGTACTCGGCGCATTGCACCAATAGGCTCACCGTTTAGCATCATAATGCGCACATCACCTTCTTCAGCACCTTCAATGTAGTCCTGCAGAATGACGTAGTTTTTGTCGTCGCCGATGTAGAAATCCAGTAGGGACTTCACGCTCGACTTGGCGCTTTTCTCAACCAGGATCACGCCTTTACCGCCGTAACCGTTGAGCGGTTTTAGGATCATGCGATCGTTTTGGTTTTCCTCTAGAACGCGCTCTAGGTAATCACGGTTCTTCGACACGTGGGTTACCGGAATGAACTCGTTATTCGGATCCGGTAGCGATGTGGTGTAAAGCTTGTTGTTCGCCACACGCAGACCATCGATATCGTTCATGATGAAAGTGTGATCACGAACAGAATCCAAGAAGTTAAGAGCCATGGTATCCAGCGGCGGGTTGGCGCGCATGAAAATGACATCAAAACCTGCCAACGGTAACTGGGCTTTGCGAAACTCTGCCTTGCGGTAAAAACTCGGGATATTGTTAGATACCTCGGTTTGTTTGAGCACTTGGCAGAATGCAATCGCCGTGCTGTGCCGCATAGTTAGATTATTCGGTGTTGTAATGGCTACCGTGTGACCGCGCGAGGCAGCCTCGTGGATCAGACGCAGTGTTGAGTCGTTTTCTGGCTCAACTTTGTCCCACGGATACATAACAAAACAAATTTTCATAGCAGTCGCCTAATTACTGTCAACGTTGACAGGGGTAAAAAGAAGTAAGCCATCGCACAAAGGTGGATGGCTTATTCGTTAATTATTAATCGTCTTTAAAGAGTTTAGATGTCTAGGTCGGTATCGACGTCGTCATCTTCATAGTCGTTGTTGTTTTGCTTTCTTTGCGAAACACACAACGTGTAACTACGTACTTTGTTGGTAGTTTTGTTCACGTACTTAGACCAGCACTTTGCATAGCTGGTATGAATTTCTGTCGTGCCGCTGATTTCGGCCAGAAATTCTTGTTCATTCTCCGTTTCCGGAAATAAGGAGCCATCAGCAAGGCCACGCATGGTGCGGCCAAAGTTTTCGAGTAACTGTGCTTCGCCAATGGTGAAAACACCTGAGCGGTTGAAACCTCGTGGGAAATTTTTATCGTCGTAAAATTTGCCTACACTTCTCATTGAATATGCTTCCAAACGTGATTTGCGCAGATATTCTTTCAGGTTGTTGATCTTGTAAATCAAAAGTTTTTCGTCGTAACGATAAAAATATTTGATTAAGATGAAATAGCATCCAGATGTATTATGCTCCTTTTAACCCTTAATCTTCGTCGTCGAGGACGCTAGTGGATACAGAACTACTCAGAACCTTTCTTGAAGTGACCAAAACACGCCATTTCGGCCGTGCGGCAGACAACTTGTTTTTAACCCAGTCTGCGGTGAGCTTTCGTATTCGCCAACTTGAAACCCAATTGGGGAATGACTTGTTTTCGCGCCAGCGCGGCAATGTACACCTCACTGCAGCTGGAGAGCGTTTACAACCTTATGCCGAGGCAATATTACAAACCTGGGGTAGGGCAAGGCAGGATGTGGCGTTAACAGAATCGCTCAACCAGCAAGTGACAATTGGTGCTTCTTCATTATTCTGGGAATTCGATGGTATTTCAGATTGGGTAAGCCGCATCTATCAGCATGTAGAAGGATTGGCTCTGCGCTTGGAGTCGATTCCGCGCCAGAGCCTAGCGAAACAACTGCTGGATAAAAGTGTAGACGTGGCCATTACCTCTGAGCCTCCTAAAATAGAAAACCTGCAGGTGACCAAGGTTCGTGATTACCAGTTGCAGTTAGTAACCAAAGAGAAAGGTTGCACGATGGAGCAGCTGAAATCACTGCCGTTGGTTTATCTAGATTGGGGTACCCGTTTTTCGGTAGAACATAGCCGGATAGTGGAACTCCAAAAGACGCCAATTATGCATACCCATTCCAGTAAAATGGCATTGGAGTTTTTGATTAACAATAAAGGTGTGGGCTTCTTGCCTTCACCGGTTGTAGCGGCCAGTGTGCAGGAAGGCTTACTGTTCCCGGTCGAGGGTGCCCCTGTAATGGAGCAGTCGCTGTATTTGGTATGGCGAGAAGACATCGAAAAAGCAGAGATGCTAGAGTCGATGCTGGCAGTACCTTTTAATCAAATTATTGAAAGTGTATAGCGTAAACCAGAGCTAAAAGGACAATCAGATTCTTTTATCGATGCCAGTGAAATTACTTGTTGTACATAAAATGCATTGATCTCCTATCCTCTCGCTATCCCCCCTTAGTAGTGGGGGATAGCGATACGAGAATGTAGATGTATATCACAAACGGCATTATGGGATTGATGACCTTGATACTATTTGTGGCCGGTCCGCTGGTGTTTAGTATTTTTGTCATAATCCAAAGTTACACTTCGATCAGGTTTGGTAGTGATATTTTGCTGTTGGCATGTATCGTTGCTAGCGTTCAATTAATCTGTATTTGTTACTTACTCTGGAATGGTTTCAGGAAACAATCATGGCTAAGTTAGATCAAAAATTCTCTAAAGGGTCTAAGTCAAAACACAAGTTCGATTTTGAAGAAGATTTTCAAGATTTCGGGCAATCCTCAAAGAAGAAGAAGCGCCGTATCGCACGCCAGCGCGACGCATTCCCGGAGTATGACGACAGCTATTGATTCTATAACGCGATTTTACGATTGATGTAACGATAAAGGGCGCCGATTGGCGCCCTTTGTGGTTTTTAGCGCGAGTGGTTTACGCTTATAGTCAGAACCGTATCTGCAAAGAGGCTGTCACTATGTCTAAAAACCCTATGTCGATGGATAATGTTCAGAAGCTGGTTGGCGAGCAAGTTAAGGTCTTTGACCAGTCTGGCCATGAGGCAGAATTTACAGTCAGCAAAGTCACCCAACAGCCCCGCCATGGCTTCGATGATCTCGGTCGGTTTATCGAACACTTTGTGATCACTTTTCAAGGGGATGGCAGCACCCATTTCCCTGATGGCCATTATCATTTCAAGCACCCCAAGCTTGGCGAAGTTGAGCTACATGTGATCCATAAACACGATCATGACTATGAAGTACTGGTTGAAACAGAACTGGTTATCGGCCAATTTAGTTGATGTATCTTGATCAATATTTCTTGTTGCAAATCATGTATACTGACGCCAGTTTAAATTCAAATACTGCAAGACAAGAGTGAAATGATGCTAGACAATCTTTCTATTCCTGAAGACATCAAAAAAGAGCCTGAGCTGGCGATCCCTTCGATTGACGAGCAAAAGCGCATTGTTGAAGAACTGAAGCGCCTAGAGGAAGCCGGTGAGTTGACGCCAGAAATCCTTGAAGAATTTATGACAGGTAAGCGTACAGCTCCTGCAGGCGAGTAATTGTATTAAGAAGCCTGTTACTATCAATATCAGGTTTAGTCAATACAGCAGTAAGGAAACGGCATAATGAGCGATCATTGTGCCGTTTTTTATTTTTAAAATAAGGGTATATGTTTAATTTACTGTATTCTCTTGCCATAGCTCTTTTCATGAACTAAAGGCAATATTCATTTTCATACCTTAACTGGCTAATTGGCTAGGCAGCCTTCTAATACTTTTGCATTATTTTGTGTTTTATTATTTATGAATTAAACGAGCGTTTGATTTATTTAATGATGAATATTTAGTGATTTACCGAAATTGTCATTGAGTAATTCATAAAATAGTTTAACTTTTTTGTTGTGGTTCTCATACTTTAACTATACTTAATTGTATGAAAAAGGAGGCATTACAATATCATCAGTTGTAATTGTTCATTTATTAGGAGTGCAATGAATGATTGAAGAAATTCAGTTCTATGAACCCAATGAAGATTATGGTTTTTTATCCAATTTTGCAGATAGCCCCATCCAGTTAAGTGATGTTATCTGGCCTACCAGCGAACATTATTACCAAGCGCAAAAGTTTACCGACCCTGCTTTTGTACAACAGATATTAAATGCCCCGACACCAGATGAAGCTTTTCAATTCAGTAGGAAGTATAACCACTTAGTGAAATCGGATTGGATGGATGTCCGTCATTCTGTCATGCGTTATATCGTTTTTGAAAAATTTCGCCAGAATCCACATTTTACTCACCTCTTGGTGAGTACGGGAGAAAAACGACTGACTGAGCACTCACACAAAGACAGCTATTGGGGCGATGGCGGAGATGGGAGAGGGCAGAATGAACTGGGCAAGATCTTGATGGAAGTGAGGGATTACTTCGCTGAACAAGAACCGTTTAACCACGTCCACTATGTCGACAGTGCAAAACTTCCCACCCAATGGGGAACCTTCCGAATGTATGGGTTTATTGAGCAGAAAACGGGTAAAGAGCACCTTGCCCTTGTTTATGGTGAACTTAAACAAGGAGAACCACCGCTCATTCGTCTTCATTCTGAGTGCTTAACCGGCGATGCGTTGTTCAGTGCCCGTTGTGATTGTGGGTTCCAATTATCAAGAGCAATGGAAAATATCGTTAATGCCGGTAGCGGGGTTTTGTTTTACTTACGTCAAGAAGGACGAGGAATAGGATTATTAAATAAAATTCGTGCCTATCACTTACAAGATAATGGCGCCGATACGGTCGAGGCCAACGAAGCACTTGGTTTCGCTGCTGACATGAGAAATTATGAATTTTGCAAAGGGATGCTGAGTTTTTTAAATATTGAATCAGTCAAGTTGATGACGAATAACCCTCGAAAAGTAAAAGCACTTAAAACGGCAGGGATTAATATCGTAGAACGAGTAGCTTTACAAGAGGGAAATAATCCTCATAATAATGGTTATTTGAAAACTAAAGCCAGCAAATTAGGCCATATGTTTGATTCATCTTTTATTGAGTGATTTTAATTAGACGAATAAGAAGGCCACTTTAATGTGGCCTTCTTATTATCAGGTATTAAAGGTATTTATCTACAATGTTGTCAATCGTTCCTGTTGACTTAAGCGCATTTAGGCGTTGGTTGATAAACTGTTGTAGCTCAGGATCCATTTTAGGATCGAAGGCTAAATAAATCGGATAATCTGGAATAACCGTATTGAATGACTGGATATTAAAGTTGCCTTTGTCTTTATCTTGCTTTCCGAGGTTGTATTTAATCCGCGATTCCATTTCGACAAAAGCGGTATCTCCGGGTAATTTATTGATAACTCGAAAAGCAGCACTGTAATCTTTGACCCGCAACTCTTCTACTTCCCCTTTATCAATATAAGGCTCTAATTGGGGGTAATCGAAGCCATGCAACAAGACAACAACCTTGTCTTGTAGATCTTGCATCGTATTGAAGTTAAAAGGGACACCAGTGCTACTCAGTAACACATGATGGACATTATAAATAGGATTATCTGATAGGTTAGCAGCCTGAACGCCTCCCCAATTAGGGCTGCCGTACGTAATCCAGTTTGCTTCACCGCCAGCTTCAAGCAGTGTGATCATGCGGTTGAATGGATAGGTATGGTATTCGATATTATATGGACTTTGTTCGAATACAGCTTTAACGATATCCGTCACGATCCCTTGGTGGTTGTTACCTTCTTCAATTTGGAAAGGTTCGGCTTGTTTAGCGATGACATAATAATTGACGGTTTCAGCCTGAGTATTGACGGCATATAGTGGGAGACTCAACATAACCCCTAATGAGAATAGTGTTTTTTTCTTCATTTTTGGTCCTTGTCTTAATATTCCGTTTTGAAGGTCTATTATTAGGTTAGTAGAGTAATAGGAAGATGCGAGTTTAAGGATGAAGGACGTGACAAGGCCGTTAAAAAAACATCGTCAGTTTGGTATAGCCAAGCAATTACTGTTTTCTATCATCTTGCTCAGTTCACTATTTACACTTCTGTCAACAACACTGAGTTTATACCTAGAATACAAAGGCGAGCTCAAAGATATAGAAAGCCGATTTACCCAAATCCAAGATAGTTATCAGTCTAGCTTGACCTCAAGTTTATGGGTTGAAGACAGGGAACTATTGATGACACAGGCTGAAGGGGTACTCAGCCTACCATCAATTTCCTATGTCAAAATCTTCGATGATAGTCAGGTCATTCTAGAATTGGGTGAAACGCTGAATGACGGCGTGCTGGAAAAGCAGTGGCAGCTTTCTCATCAGGCCATGAAGAAAGAGTTTGTACTCGGTACCTTGATGGTACAGTCAGATCTCAAGCCTATTTATCAAAGCCTCTATGATACTTTTTTACTTCTGTTATTCGGCCATAGCTTACAAATCTTCTTTATTTCGATTTGTATCATGCTGATTGCTTACCACTTGGTTGTTAAACCGCTTACCAATATGTCTATCGCAGTGACTAAGTTTGATGAGCAAAACGTTCCGCTACCCGTTACGCTCCCTAAAAGGTGGTTTGATGATGAAGTTACTACCTTAGCTGAGCAATACAATCGCTCTGCAGGGCATATTCGCCAGCACTATATGGAACTTGAAGAAGCAAGGGAAACCGCAGAACAGGCCAACTTAAAGAAAAGTGAGTTTTTGGCAAATATGAGCCATGAGATCCGCACCCCAATGAACGGCATCATTGGCTTATCAGGGCTGATGCGCGAAATGGAGATGCCAGCCGATCAAAAAGAATACATTAATATGCTGCATACCTCATCGCTGTCTCTGCTTGATCTGATCAATGACATCCTAGACTTTTCCAAAATTGAGGCTGGCCAATTTGAACTAGAATCGGTGCCCCTGAACTTGTTTGAAGTGAACAAGGAAGTCGAATCTCTGTTTATGATAAAAGCGGCCGAGAAGGGCCTTAAATTCTCGTGTTCGGTAGAGAAAACCATCAGCCCGATGCTAATGGGGGACGGTGCTAAATTAAGGCAGATTCTCAATAATTTAGTGAGCAATGCTATTAAGTTTACGGATAAAGGGCAGGTCAACCTGGCAATTGAACACTTAGGGAGCACGGAAGAACTCGCTAAAGTTAAGTTTTCAATCATTGACACAGGGATAGGGGTTGCTAAAGACAAGCAGGCAGCTATTTTTGAGAAGTTCCAGCAAGCTGATGGCAGTACGACCAGGCAATATGGTGGCACAGGGCTGGGGTTAGCCATTTGCCGTGAGATGGTCAAGTTGATGGGTGGTGAGATAGTCGTTGATAGTGAACCGGGTAAAGGGAGTACTTTTTCGTTTGTTATCGAGTTACCGAAAGAGAAAACCAATATACCGGTTGAAGAGCGTTCCGTGCTTGAAGGGCTGAGTATCCTGTTGGTTGATGACAGTATGTTGAACATGCGCATTACTACGGTTCAGCTTGAGGCGTTTGGTGCCAAGGCGGTGAGTTGCCTTGATCCTCATATGGCTATCCCTATGGCTGAAAAAGCCGCAGCCCAACAAAAAGCCTTTGATGTGGTAATTCTTGATAAATACATGCCAATTTTGGGTGGTTTTGAACTTGCTGAGCAATTACAGAGTCATTTTGGTGCCAACTGCCCACAATTGATGATGATTTCAGCTGCCCCCGAAATGAATGATGAAGAGAAAGCAGCAAGTCTCGGGATAAAATCTTTCCTCACCCGTCCCTACAAAGATGCCCACCTGAAGTGGGCAATACTCAAGTTGGTATCCAAATCTACAGAGCCTGGTGGTGATGAGCAGGTGCTAGGTTCTGAGCTAGCAAATGAAAGTGCTAGCGATGATATTTTAGTGCAGGAACAACCAGCTAACGAGCCAACTCTTTTACCAACAGAAAAAACTCACACTGATATCAAATCGGCCCTGAAGGAAAAGATCGAAAAATCTGAGAAGAAAGAGGAGCAAAACAAAGTAGAAACAGAGGTGGAGCCAGCAGTAAAAGTGCTAGTGGTTGAAGATACCTTGATTAACCAGAAAGTGGCTAAAATGATGCTTGAGAAGGCAGGGGCCGTGGTTGAGATTGTTGAGAATGGCAAACTTGCGGTAGATATTTATCAAGAGAAGCGCTTTGATGTGATATTTATGGATTGCCAAATGCCGGTGATGGATGGTTTTGAAGCGACTCGTCAGATAAGAGAGCTTGAAAAGCAATCTGGTAGTTTTACCCCGATTATTGCTCTTACCGCGAATGTGGTTAAAGAAGAGAAAGATAAATGTTTTGCTGCTGGTATGAATGACTTCGTATCTAAGCCGGTAAATTTACAGATTTTGAAACAGAAGTTAGAGCAGCACGCCCCACTGGCTGAATCACCAGTTTCTTGAAGATAATGATTGTGCCTTGTTACGTCCATAACAGCGCCTTGTAGGCGCTGTTTAGTTTTTATGTGGTTGCTTTAACTCAGGGACCAATCATCCGTTGGTAATGAAATTGGTTGGTTGTACAAGGTGATAACGATGGTCAGGGTATTGTTTAGCGTATCTTCTGAGATGTCGTCAATGACGTAAAAATCACTACTTTTATTTTTCAGTGTGTTATTCAGTAGCATTTGTAGGCTGTCATTAATATCACCATCAATGACCAGTGTTTCAACATGAGCAAGTTGGGTATTTGGAACTTCAACTGGAACAAGCAGCTCTGGGGAAGCGTAAGAAAAAGCGGATGCTGTCAGTAATGCAATAGCTGCGATAGTGCGCGAAATCATGGGTCTATAGTGGGTTGTCAGTCAGTAGTTGTACTTTGACATGTCGACCGAGATGAAATGTCAGAACAAGGTCAAAAGAGTAAATAATGCGCCCTTGGCTAGTGACGAGGGCGCTAAAGGCTAAAAGTATATTAAAACGCCGTTCAAAAACATCTTTTCATTGAGCGTAAATTTTCATTTGGTTTAATTTTAACCATTGAGTTTATTGAAAACACTGTTTGTATTCTTGTCATGGTTGCTGAAATTGCAACAATGCCTTATTGGTGGTTCTCATAAAGCTTATCTAGCGCAATAGACAGTCCATTTTCGGTGACTATCCGAATATGTGACTTGTTAAGTTGCCGGGCATTGGTAACCCCGCATGAATGCGCGATGACACCAAGGCCGTAATGGATGTATTTATTGTAATTGGCGACTCGTTGGGTTTTATCTCCCACGTCGAGCCCTTGTTGTAACCGCTTGTTGTGGGTGGTGATCCCTGTTGGGCAGGTGTTTTTGTTACATTGCAATGCTTGGATACAACCTAAGGCAAACATATGGCCACGGGCAGAGACAACAAAATCTGCTCCTAGGGCAATAGCCCAAGCGACTTTCGACGGTGTAATAAGTTTGCCTGAGGCAATGACTTTTATTCTGTCTTTTAGTTGATGCTTTTCTAATCGGGCTACCACAAGAGGCAAGCTCTCCTTGAGAGGCAGACCTACATAGTCGATAAGCGGTTGGGGGGCAGCACCAGTACCACCATCAGCACTGTCGATAGTAATGAAATCCGGTGCGCTGGCTTTACCTCGTTTTTCTATCTCATCTAATAATTCATCAAACCAGTTAAGTGAGCCGATCACGGATTTGAAGCCTACAGGTTTACCTGTGGTTTCCCTGATGAAGTCAATCATATCGAGTAAATCACCGACACTGCGGATATCAATATGCCCATTTGGGCTGATGGAGTCTTGGCCTTCGGCTATACCACGAATTTTGGCGATTTCCGCCGTCACTTTTCCGCCCGGTAAAATCCCGCCTTTACCCGGTTTCGCCCCTTGGCTCATTTTGATTTCAAACATTTTGACTTCAGGATGCGCTGCGACTTCTTCAAGTTTTTCTTTGCTCAGGTGCCCTTCAGCATTTCTAACCCCGTATTTTGCCGTACCGACCTGGAAAACAACGTCTGCACCACCTTCAAGGTGGTAGGGGCTCAAACCGCCTTCACCGGTATTCATCCAACAGCCTGCTATTTTTGCTCCGTGGGAGAGTGCTTGTACTGCTGGTTTGGAAATGGCGCCGTAACTCATTCCTGAAATGTTGAAAATAGAAGAGGTGGTATATGGGGTTCGGCAATCAGGACCAATGGTAACTGGGGCGGGAGCAACAGCGTCTTCTTCTAAGGTCGGAAAGGCGCAGTTCATGAACATAATGGTGCCTGTTGGCTCAAGGCTGCGGGTGGATCCAAATGCAAGGGTACGATCTACGTTTTTAGCCGCTTTATATACCCAGCTTCGCTCTGCGCGGTTGAAAGGCATTTCTTCTCGGTCCATGGCGAAAAAATACTGACGGAAGAACTCACCCTGCTTTTCGAACAAATAGCGGAAGCGGCCAATTACCGGGTAGTTATGTCTAATGGCGTGCTTATGTTGGCGGATATCGGTGATGTACATATAGATCACCGCAAGTACACCTAACCCTAAGCAGATGATAAATAAACCAGACAGGAAATTGATACCGAAGATTAATGAGTCGCCCATGATGCCTCCCAATAATAATGGCTAGATATAAAGCTAGCTTATACAGGAGTAGAGAACGCTCTAACTTCGATAAATTTCATTGTTGGGCGACACTTATTAGCACAATAGCCCTAAAGAGTGATGAATCAAGCCAAGCAAGGAGGCTTGGCTTGGAATTATGGCTAAGCCACTTGAGCGTTATTTTTCTTTTCTGCACCACGGAGCATGGCATGGATCAGCTCGTTGGCCTCAAACTTAGTCAACGCTTCATGGGCACCGACTTGGTGGGCTTGTGAGACGCTGATCTCGCTTGAAAGCGAGGTATGCAAGATAATATAGGCATGCGAGAGTTGCTGAGTATTCTGGACTTCAAAGGCAAGCTCATAACCGTCCAAGCCCGGCATTTCAATATCACTGACCAAGATATCAAATGGCGCTCCAGCCCCGGCGGCATGCTTGAGCATGTCGAGTGCATCATGGCCATTGGTGGCAATGAAGTAAGGGATAGAAATACTGTCTAGCGCTTGCGAAAGCTGGCGGCGGGCAACGGCTGAATCATCTACCAGCAGTATTTTCAGCGGGCGTAGTACTTCACGTTCTACATCAGTCAGAATCGGGTGCAGGCTATCAGGGCTATCTGGGAATACTTTTGATAGCAACAACTCGACATCCAGCAACTGCACCAGTTTGTTATCGACGTTAGTGACACCTGTGACAAAGACATTTTTACCCAAAGAGCTTGGCGGTGCATCAATATTATGCCAGTTGCATTCGGTAATGCGGTCGATACCCCGGACAAGGAAGCCAACCAGCATACGGCGGCAGTCGGTAATAATAATATAGCTATTTTTTAGCTCATCTTTGGTTAGGGGAGGATACCCAACGGCTTTCGCCATGTCGATAACAGGCAGTGTATCACCCCGCAGACTTGCTGCACCTAATACAGTTGGGTGTGAATGCGGAATCGCAGTCAGGGGCGTATAAGGCACAATTTCTTTGACCTTTAACGTACCAATGGCAAAAGACTGTTGGTGGGTCAGTTTGAATAACAGCATTCCCTGAGATTGATTTGTTGCTGCTTTTATCATTGGCCAATCCCTTGTTGATAATCTTGGTTACACATCGAAGCGATACTTAAGATGGTTTGTCATTCTATTTTGTCTATATCTTAGCGGTAAATCAGCAAGATGGAACAGGAGCGCAAAGATATTTAGGTGTAGCTTGATCTCTCTCTACTTTGGCGAGCATAAATGGTTCGGTAATCAAGCGTGGGGTTATGTGGCGGTTGAACATATAGCCGGTATCGGCGCATCTCTGTACCTACAGGACAAGTTACCGCATCGCCACTATATTTAAGAAGGTGAAAGGGCGTTTGTTAGAAGGTAGACGGATATGGAATTACGTAACAAATCTGGCGATATTGCAAAACTGGCTGACAATCTGACATTAAAAGAAGTCGTAGATATGGGCTTTACTTTGGACATCTGTGACGAAGCTTATGATCCTAATGAGCACTGGAAAGTCACTGGTGACTCAGCCAAAGACAAAATTGGCGAATACCCATCTAAATGATCACATTGAAATCGTGAAGAAAAGCCAGCTTAAGCTGGCTTTTTTCATCTATGGTGTGGAAGCTACTCTACTTTTGTAGCAACGTGCTTTAGGCGACCTCTTCAGCAGGGATCAGCTCGCCTCCAGTCTCTTCGGCTGAGTCAGAAACTTTGTCAATGAGCAGTGCAATAACACCGTCTCCGGTAACGTTACAGGCTGTACCAAAGCTATCTTGGGCAAGGTGAAGGACGATTTGTAGGGCAATCATCTCCTCGGTAAACCCAAGCATTGAGCCAAGAAGACCGGCTGATGCCATCACTGCGCCGCCCGGTGCGCCTGGTGCAGCAACCATAGTGATACCCAGCATCGCAAGAAATGGCAGGGCTTCCAGTAAGCTAGGTACTGGGCCGGCACCGGTCATGATAATGACGGCCACCGCTACGCTGGCAATACTGATCACTGAGCCTGACATATGGATATTGGCACACAGTGGTACAACAAAGTTGGCGATGGAGTTGGATACCCCGTTGCGTTTAGTCTGCTGCAGGGTAACCGGTACTGTTGCCGCCGAGGACATGGTACCAACAGCGGTGAAATAAGCCGGCAGCATAGTGCGCAGGATTTTCAGCGGTGAGCGTTGCAGGGCGACACCGGTAGTGACGAACTGGAAACTCAGCCAGAACCAGTGCATGGCGACAACAGCAAGCAAGACTAAACTGAAAGTCTGTAGGGTTGCGAATACTGTCCCTTTGACCGTCATGTCAGCGAACACACCAGCAATATAGAACGGCAACGATGGGATCATTACCTTATTAAGGAACAGTTCGATGATGTCACGGCCCTGATCACTGATCTTCTTGAGGTTTTCAGCACCCGTGTTGGAAATCCCCAGGCCGAAAATGAAAGCGACGGTCAATGCGGTCATGATATTCATGATCGGTGGGATCTGAAGCTCTAAGAATGGGGTTAGAACAGTTTCGGCTTCAGGCAGTTGTCCGGCACCACTAAGCAGGGTAGGGAAAAGGCTTTTGGCCACCAAGAAGGCCAGGATACCCGCCCCTAGGGTTGATAAATAAGCTAAGCCAACGGTTTTGCTCAGCAATTTACCGGAGTTTTTCGGAAGGCTAGCAATACCACTGGTAACATAGAACAGGATAAGAAGAGGTATAGTAAATTTAATGAGTTGGCTAACTAGATATTTAGCTGTAATTAGGGCTTGAACAATAACGTCAGGAGCAAACATGCCTAGGAGAATACCAGCGAATATTCCACACAATAACTTAATAATTAAGTTCATTTGATTGACCTTTTATTTATTAGGACACAGATTTCATATAGTAATATGTAGGTTTGTTAAGCTTATTGGTTAAATCATTATTAATTAGAATGCTTTTTAATCTGTCTCATCCAGCGTGATTGTTAATATAAAAGATGAGTCAGTGTTATTAATGTTACATCCGGATGGTATGATTATTCTGGTAGCTTGTGAAATGCAGAAAAAAAAGGCTCGGTTATTAAATTGCATTACGAGAAAGTCAGGGATTGTGATCAAGTTAATAGACATATGTTAATGAGTAATTGATCCTTATACCTTTCTGCTAGTGACTTCTCATTATCTTGCTAATAACCATGATTTGGCTGGGTTGTTAGAAGATGACGACTGCAATAGATAGATGTTTATTGAGAAAAATAAATGAAAAATATTGAGACAAAATGGCTGCAAGATTTTCTTACTCTGGCGGAGCTAAAAAACTTCTCCCATGCTGCGGCTGTCCGAAATGTTACCCAACCAGCTTTCAGCCGTAGGATAAAGTCACTGGAGACTGAGTTAGGCTTGGTGTTAATCGAACGCAGCAAAACGCCGATTGAGCTTACTCTCTGTGGCAAACAGTTCAAGACAACGGCACTGTCCATCCTCCAGCAGATAGATGAAGAGGTAAGTCGTCTCGCGGGTAGTTCTTTCGATGGGCGGCATACAGTGCGTCTGAGCGCTGCCCACTCTATCTCAATCAGTTTGCTGCCAAAGCTGCACTCATGCCTGTTTGACCCTCAATTAAATACTCGTTTATCTGTTGAGGCGAACGAAGTTGATGACGCGGTTGAACAATTGATAGATGGCAAGTGTGACTTTTTGTTTTCGTTTTATGAAGACAGGTTGCAAGTTGCTCCTTATCGTTCAATCTATCTTGGCCGAAGTTATCTGTATTGTGTGTCAGCGGTCGATGAGGATGGCAAAGAGCTTTTTGACTTGGCAAATAATGATGATGTGCCTTGTTTAGATTATACGCCGGAAAGTTATATGGGAAGGGCGCTTCATCGCTCCAAAAGCAAGTTGACGAACAATACTGTGTGTTCTTCATCCATGACGGATTTTATTAAGGCCTTAGTTTTACAAGGCAAGGGGATTAGTTGGTTGCCTGACTATGCAATAAAAGATGAGTTGGCATCAGGACAGTTAAAAATACTTTCATCAAGGGACCCAGTACCTTTGGATTTATACGTTTACCGCTATTATTCGAAATTACATTCTTCCTGTGAAGCAATGTGGAATGAACTCAGCAAAATCTGTCCAATAAAAGAACTAACAGGCGAAAGCCTGCTGGATAAATAATCACCGGTGCGGTTAAAAATGGTCATTTCCACTTTTCATTTTCTTCTATAGCCAACTTAACACTTTGAAATGGTATGACTTGAAATGTTTTAGAAAGGGGCGTTATTCAGCCCCTTTTTTTATATTGTTTCAGCGATTAATTATACAGTTTGGCTTTGTATTCTGGGTGCATCAGGTTGTTGGCTGAAAAGATTTCGTTCAGTTGCTCTTCGCCAAGCAAGTTACGCTCAAGGGCAACATCTTTCACGCTTCGTCCTGTTTCAGCACAGATTTTACCAATGATATCGCCTTCGTGGTGGCCGATGAACGGGTTGAGGTAGGTCACGATACCGATTGAGTTAAAGACGAAATGCTCGCAGACTTCTTTGTTAACGGTAATGCCGTTGATGCACTTGTCGGCAAGGTTGATACAAGCATTGCCAAGTAGTTCGATGGATTCAAATACAGCCTGGCCAATAACCGGTTCCATGACATTTAGCTGTAACTGTCCGGCTTCTGCTGCGAAAGTAACTGTTGTGTCGTTACCGATCACTTTGAAACAAACCTGGTTAACGACTTCAGGGATCACCGGGTTAACTTTAGCTGGCATAATTGATGAGCCGGCCTGCATTTCTGGCAGGTTGATTTCATTAAGGCCAGCACGAGGACCTGAAGACAGCAGGCGCAGGTCGTTACAGACTTTAGATAGCTTAACCGCAAGGCGTTTCAGGGCTGCGTGGACAGTCACATAGGCACCGCAGTCAGAGGTTGCTTCAATCAAATCTTCTGAAGGCACACAATCTAAACCTGTGGCTTCTGCAAGGTATTTGACAGCCAGTTCCTGATAGCCTTCAGCTGCGTTTAGACCGGTGCCGATAGCTGTCGCGCCAAGGTTAACTTCAAGTAGCAGGTTAGCAGCATACTTCAGGTTCTTAACTTCTTCTTTTAGCAAGGTGCTGAATGCGTGGAACTCTTGGCCAACAGTCATAGGCACGGCATCTTGCAACTGGGTACGGCCCATTTTCAGGATGTCATTAAACTCTTCGCTCTTGGCATCGAAAGCGGTACGCAAATATTCGATAGAGCTGATCATCTTAATAATGCTGTTGTATACCGCAACACGGAAGCCGGTCGGGTAGGCACAGTTGGTAGACTGGCTTTTGTTGACATGATCGTTAGGGTTGATGATGTGGTATTCGCCTTTGTCGTCACCTTTAAGTTCAAGCGCAACATTGGCGATCACTTCATTGGCGTTCATATTTACCGAGGTCCCTGCGCCGCCTTGGTAAACATCAGAGATAAACTGATCCATACATTTACCCGTGTCCAAAATCAGATCACAAGCTTGGATAATGTACTGGCCGACATCGCTAGGGATTGTGCCCAGCTCCATATTGGCTTTGGCTGCCGCTTTTTTCGTAAACACCATGCCGCGAACAAACTCAGGCACATCAGAGATCTTTGTCGTCGAGATATTAAAGTTCTCATACGCACGAAGCGTGTGGATACCATAATAGGCATCTGCTGGGATTTCACGCTTACCAAGTAGATCTTCTTCAATACGAGTGTTAATAACAATGTCGCTCATGGTGGGTACCTTTTATTGATGATAAGACACCAACACCTTGTTCTTTTTGCGCTAGAAAGTGAAATGCCTAAAATTTAGCAATAATGCATTTCTTGCATAGCGGATTATCTTGCTAAGTAACTGCTTGAAATATTATTCGACTATAGCGTTCGAATATGACGTCAATATATGCTGCTAGTGATGTTTATTTGCTTTGTGAAAGTTAATAGGTATGGCTGTTTCAACTTTAATTACTGTAAAAAGACAACCTGTAATTAGTGTTGTTCAATTTGTATGCTTTATGAATAAAGTGATATTATTTTTAGCAGAGTGATAATGATACTATGTGTTTGTTTTGTAAGCGGCTGGTGGTGTTATTTGTGATAAAGGTCACGCACTGGAAATCAACGCTTTTCTTCTTTGTAAGTTGTGACAATATAGCAATTATTCGATGCACATCATCGTTGGCTTCTAGGCCAACCTCCAATTAGCGGGCATCGTATAATGGCTATTACCTCAGCCTTCCAAGCTGATGATGCGGGTTCGATTCCCGCTGCCCGCTCCAAGTCTCCTGTCTCGTAATACCCAATTTATCTATTTGAAAATAAAGCGCTTAATGGCGTTTTTGCTGTGTCTGGCGGTTAGAATTACAGTTGTGCTTCGAGCCAATTGATACAGTTGGGGACCACAAAGGGACCAAGGTGGAGACCACATTGGATTTATTGGCTAGTAGAAAGATGCATTTCACTTTTCGCAATAACATCAGCTCAATATAACTATTTCTAATGGCTGAACCTGGTTACGTACATCAATCTTCGGTTTGTTCGTCATCAATCATTTCTAGTAAGTCACCAACCTGACAATCTAGATAACGGCATAGCTTTTCTAAAGTATCAAAATCGATTCGGTTATTTGTTTCATGATAGAGGCGAGTAACAGTATTTCGGTTAATGCCAGCATCTCTAACAATATCAGCAATCTTGAGTCTTTTGGCTCCCATAATGGTTGAAAGGTGGCACTTAATCATTTTCTATTTCCGCAACATATTGATATCCAGAGTATAACTTAGGATCAGTACCAGAATCTAGCTGCTTTTAAGGGCTAATTGTCACCTTGCCAGACCTTAAATGTACCTCTATAGGTACAAAAAGTGCTTGACGAGCGTGCTTGCGAGGTCAATAATAACCCTCAAGAGGTACAATAAGACACTTTGGAGGTTTTATGGGCTTTACCTATCTAACAACCGCAGAACTATCCGCGGCCATCAAATATGACAAGAGGGTCATACGTGAGCAGCTAAAGGATTCTGTTCTGTTTGAAGGTATTCATTACATTCGTCCATTTGGTGGCCGGAAAATCCTTTTCATCTGGGAGCGCGTTGAAGAAGAAATGTTGAATGGTGTGACAACGTATTCTCTGACAAATGGAAATTGAGAGGTGAAGTATGGGAAGCATCAATGTCAAAAACAATAAGTTGTATCTGGATTTTAGATATAAAGGGCAACGGTGTCGTGAGTATACCAAGTTGATTGACAACAGTAGTAACCGGCGCCGACTCGGACAGTTACTAAAAAGTATTGAAGCCGAAATCACCCTTGGCACTTTCGACTACGCAAAGTATTTTCCGAAAAGTAAAAAGGTCGAAAAGTTTGCTGTACTTGCTGAACGTAAGAGAAAAGCAAAGGCATATTTTGAGTCACCAGATGCCCCAAGGCTAAATGAATTTGCTGAGATCTGGTTATCTGAAAAGCAAATTGAGTGGCGCAAAGGCCACTATGAAGATGTCGACGGTATTCTTAGGAAATACATTATACCGATGTTCGGTAGTAAGAAGATCAGCGCCATCACGAAGCAACAAATCTTAAGCTTTCGATCTACACTCGCCAAAGTCCCAGGTCGAAAGGGGAAAGTACTTAGTCCATCTCGAATCAATCATATCATGACGCCATTAAGGATGATGCTAACCGAAGCCGCTGATCGTTATGAGTTTACTTCGCCGTGGAAGAATATAAAAGCGTTAAAAGTAGGCCGTACTGAAGTTGATCCTTTCAATTTACAGGAAGTAGAACTAGTGATTCAAAGTGCTCCGGCTAACTTCAAGGCCTATTACATCACGCGTTTTTTTACCGGTCTCAGAACTGGTGAAATTGATGGTTTAATGTGGAAAGATGTCGATCTGAAAAGCAAAACTATCGCGGTCAATCAGAGTTTGGTGCGTGGTGAATTGTCGGATCTTAAGACAGAGGGTTCTTACCGTGTCGTGATGCTGCCAGACAGGGTAGTGGAGGCACTAGCCGAACATAAGACAGTTTCATCTCTAAAATACAAATACGTTTTTACAAACACCAAACATCAGCCTCTTAACTATCAGGTGATATCCCGTTCGGTTTGGTACCCTACACTGCGCAGAGCGGGGCTACGTCCAAGAAATC
>NZ_JACSOF010000115.1:0-21617 GCF_014349205.1 Photobacterium sp. BZF1 | reverse complement strand
GTACCGATGTTGATTGCAAATGCAGTACGGATACCCGCCATGATGACGTACATCGCGTTTGGCAGTTCAACCTTGACCAACTGCTGCGTTGGTGTCAGGCCAATACCGGTCGCCGCCTCTTTCAGGTGCGCAGGTACAGACAGCAAGCCGGTGTAGGTATTGCGCAGAATTGGCAGCACCGAGGCAAACGCCAAGGCAAAAATGGCTGGCTTGTCACCAATGCCCAAGAAGCTCATCGACAATGCCAATACTGCAAGCGTTGGTACCGTGGTACCAATGTTGAAGATCTGCATCACCATATCAGCGGCCTTACGGCAAGCTGGGCGGCTCAGAATAATCCCTACCGGTACACCAATCAGGATCGCAATCGAACCTGAAATCAGGGTCAGCTTGATATGGTGGCCCGACAGGTAAATGATTTCATCCCAGTAATAGATGAACTGCTCGACAAAACCCGATGACTGGGCCCAGATCCCCAGCAGGAATACTGTTACCAGTAGTAGCGCATTGAAATAAGGGCTTAAGTTAATCGACTTCATCCCTTACCCCTTTTTACGGAAACTGGCTCCCAGGTGGTGTGTAATACCACGCTGTGAAATTTCACCACACAATTGACCTTTCTCGTCGACCACCGCCAACCAGCTAATATCGTGGGCAAACATCTTAGAGACAACCGCACGCAAGTCCTGCTCCTGGTTCATCAGGATAGGTAGGCCATCGTAGTGGTCGCTACACAAGCCGCGCTGGCTCATGGCAACAGATTTGGTGATCATACCAATAGGCTGGTTCTGGTTATTCACCATCACAATCATGCCGTGGCCGTAATCATTCATGCGCTGCAGGGCGACATCCAACGTGTCGTTCGGCGATACGGTCGGAACATGGCGCTCCATCACTTCACCAGCCGTCGATAGCTGAAGGCGCTTCAAGGTACGGTCAGTACCCACGAAATCTGCCACGAAGTCAGTAGCAGGGTGTGCAAGAAGTTGGTCTGGGCTTGAATATTGCTCAAGCTGGCCATCACGGAAGATTGCAACCTTGTTTGCCATCTTCACGGCCTCATCAATGTCGTGCGATACGAACATGATGGTTTTCTTCAGCTCTTTGTTCATCTTCAGGAACTCTTCCTGAATCACTTCACGGTTGATCGGGTCGATTGCACCAAAAGGTTCGTCCATCAAAAGTACCGGTGCATCGGCCGCCAACGCACGGATCACACCGACACGCTGCTGCTGGCCTCCTGAAAGTTCATTCGGGAAGCGCTTCATGAAGGTGTTTGGATCCAGTGCCACCATATCCAATAGATCTTTGGCACGTTGGGTACAACGCTTGGCATCCCATCCCATCAGCTTCGGGATCAGGCTGATGTTCTCTTCGATGGTCATGTTCGGGAACAGACCAATCTGCTGAATAACGTAACCGATATTCCGGCGCAAAGTTACCGTATCGATACCAGTCGTATCTTCACCGTTGATCAGTACGCGGCCAGAAGTTGGTGTTACCAGACGGTTGATCATCTTCAGCGTGGTGGTTTTACCACAACCAGATGGGCCCAGCAGGACACAGATTTCACCGGTCGGTACTTCCATGTTGATATGATCGGCTGCTGTCACCACACCCTGTGGTGTTTCAAAAACTTTTGTCAGGTTCTCAAGTTGAATCATGAAAACGCCCTCTTAAATTCGTAAAACTTAGCCGTGAACGACGACACCTTTCGGTGTGAATTTCTTTTGGATTTTCGCCAATACCGTATCGGCAAAAATTGCCAATAGGCTCACAGCTACAGCACCAACAATCAGCTGGCGCGGATCAGACTGGCTGATCCCCCGTGCAATAAACGTCCCCAAACCACCGGCACCGATGTAAGTCGCGATAGCCATAACACCGATGTTCATCACCACAGCAGTGCGCACACCAGCCATGATCACCGGAATAGCCAGTGGGATTTCCACCAAACGCAGGCGCTGCATATTGGTCAGGCCGATACCCCTTGCTGCTTCTCGCAGGGCCGGGTCAACGTTGTTAATTGCGGTGTAGGTATTACGAATAATTGGCAACTGCGAATACAGCAAAACCGCAATCACTGCAGGCAGATAACCAATACCCTGGCCGATAATCGACAACACAGGGATCATGATCCCGAACAAGGCAATAGAAGGGATCGTAATAATAATGGACGCAACGTATAGCACCACATTGGCGACACGTTGATTCTGGGTAATTGCGATACCAATAGGTACCCCTGTCATCATGGCTAGACCAACGGCCAGGCTCACCAACGACAGATGCTCTACAGTGCGAGAGACAATCACATCCCAGTTGTCCAGAACGAAATTGAAAATTTCCAATTTGCACTCCTGGATTTACGAGTTGAACACAGATTGTTTAATGAGTGTTTCCGCTAAGCGCCGGAAACATTGATACAACCACAAGGTTGTCAAAACAGGGGCTCCGCCCTGATAGACATGGTTTACACCATAAGCTCACTTGTCAGACCAGAAGTCATACAAGCGAAAAAGGAAGGGGGGATTCTAGTGAGTAAGCCTGACTAGCTCAAGTTTTTTCAGAAATTATTTTGATCTCACAGCTTGATCGTGTTTAAAAAACACCCAAAAACACATTAACCTCATGATTATTAATGTCGCGAAAAATAAAAATTTACAACGTACTCATCCTATTTTGTTTTGATTTCTTTGCCTCACATGTAAAAGAAGCAGCTACAATTATATCCAAGCAGCTTAAGTATCCCTGCCGTAAGAAGTGCTCTGGAGTAACGGTAGAGAGTTCAGGACGACAATTGGAGGAGTTCCAATGCAGCTTGCAAGCCCGAAGTTAACAATACGTTGTCTTTTATATTGTTTTGGCCTTTTCACTGCATTTTCGGCATGGAGCCAGAGTATTCCATTGGCTTTGTCAGGGACAAACCAGTCAGGCGATAAACTATCCCTCGTGCTCGAACGTAACCAACTCGAGCAGCTCCCCCAGTCGTCATTCTCTACCCACCTCCCTTGGTTAGAGCAAAGTGCTACCTTTGAAGGGGTGCGCCTACTGACACTGCTTGAGCACTTCAAGCTTTCTACTTCCAAGTTGAAGTTACTCGCCCTCAACGATTATTCCGTTGAGATAAGCCATGACTACATCAAGCAGTACAATCCATTGATTGCCATCAAGCAAAACGGTCAATACTTGAAAGTTAGAGATTACGGCCCGTATTGGGTGATAATTTCCCTCAATGAACATCCCGAAGCTGCCAAAACCAAGCACCTTGCCAATATGGTATGGCAACTCACCGTTATTGAAGCTCAGTAAGCGGGTTGAAACATGGGAATAAGCCGCCGTTTTACCTCCCTGCTTATCTACATCACCCCGTTACTAATTATCAGTATCTTAGTCGCTGTGACCGCCCTGAAACGCAATTCAGATATCATTGCCAACAGCCAAAATGAGGCAGCCTGGTATGTACTCCAACTACACAAGGAGTATGCCGAGTTTCACCTCCAGCTTCACCGTTATGCGGTCGGGACCAGTGACCATAACGATATGATGTTGCAATATGAGATCCTGTGGAGCCGTTTCAAGACCATTCTCAACAACACCCATATCAGCCACCTTTACCATTTCGATGGCGCCTATCATCAAATCAGCAAGCAATTTACTTATATTCAATCGATAGAGCCACAGCTTATTGAGTTCGAACCGGGCGATCCCGGAGCGGCGATTATTAATGACGTTAAGGATCACTACGAAAACCTGGTGATATTCCTTAGCCACAAATTTCGCCTTTCAAGTGGAGACCTACTAAAACGGGTCGAAGCCACCCATACCATGAAACTACTGGTGTACTTCTTACTCTGTGCCATCGTATTACTTGGCGGGATTTTACTGTGGGCGCTTTGGCGTGAGTCATCAGCAATGCGCAAGTTGGCAATGAGCGATACATTAACAGGGATCCATAGCCGTTTATGGCTCAACCAACACCTTAAAGAGTTGGTTAGTAAACAACAGCCATTTAGGTTTTATCTTATTGATTTAGATGGCTTTAAAACCATTAACGATACGCTGGGGCACCATGCCGGCGATGAACTTTTGAAGACAGTGGCTGCCCGCTTGGCGGTTCTGAGCGGCGAACACTACCATGTAGCCCGTATGGGTGGCGATGAGTTTGCCGTGATCGAGTCTCTGGCGGTTCAACACGAGATCAATATCAGCCAAAAACTGCTTAACAGTTTTCAGCAGCCAGTAATACTGAATGGCAAAAGCTACCCTATCTCGGCCAGTATCGGCAGTAGCGAGTACCCGCTCAAAGCATCCAATGTCAGTGAAGTGCTACAACAAGCTGATTTTGCTATGTATGAGGTCAAACAGCAGGGGAAAAATGGCGTGATACATTACGAAGGATCAGCAGTACCGAATGGAACTGCACCAACTCTCAAACGCTTCACCAAAAGCCTGTAAAAGCGACTCGTCGAAAATTGGCATTAAGCCCAAACAAAAAAGCGCCCACCGAATGGTGGGCGCAACTTTAATCGTGCAGTGGTATTGGCTGATTACATTGCCGCAGCAAAGATAGCCGAAATTTCTTCGTGGCTTGCTTGTTTCGGGTTAGTGAAACCACACGCATCTTTCAGCGCGTTATCAGCAAGAACCGCAATATCTTCTTCTTTCGCACCTAGCTGCTGAAGACCTGCTGGAATACCCACATCTTTAGACAGCGCCTGAATCGCTTCCAGCGCCGCTTCCGCACCCTGCTCTGCCGTCAGGCCTTCAACATTCACACCCATCGCTTTCGCAACGTCTTTTAGGCGCTCAGGACAAACCTGTGCGTTGTAGCGCTGAACGTGTGGCAGCAGTACCGCGTTACATACACCGTGTGGCAGATCGTAGAAGCCACCTAGCTGGTGCGCCATGGCGTGAACATAGCCCAGTGAAGCATTGTTGAAAGCCATACCAGCCATGAACTGTGCATAAGCCATTTGCTCGCGCGCTTCAATGTTCTGGCCGTCTTCTACAGCCGTACGCAGATGCGCTTGGATAAGCTCGATGGCCTTGATTGCTACCGCATCAGTAATTGGTGTTGCAGCGGTAGAGACATAAGCTTCGATCGCGTGAGTCAGCGCATCCATACCCGTCGCAGCCGTCAGAGAAGCCGGTTTTGCCAGCATCAACTCAGGATCGTTCACCGACATCAATGGTGTGGTGTTCTTATCAACGATTGCCATTTTAATGTGGCGCGCTTCATCGGTGATGATACAGAAGCGGGTCATTTCACTGGCGGTACCAGCCGTAGTATTGATCGCCACCAGCGGCAGCTGAGGTTTCGCAGACTGGTCAACACCCTCGTAGTCAGCAATTTTGCCGCCGTTAGACGCAACAAGGGCAATACCCTTGGCACAGTCATGCGGTGAACCGCCACCTAGTGAAATCACGAAATCACACTCGCCGTCTTTCAAAAGTGCTAAACCTGCTTCAACGTTGCCAATTGTTGGGTTTGGTTGTGTACCATCGAAAACAACAGAATCGATGTCGCGCTGTGCCAACAGGTCTGCTACCTGCTTGACCATACCGATTTGGCTCAACACTTTATCAGTCACAATTAGAGCTTTTTTGAAGCCGTGCGCTTTCACAGCATCTGCCGCTTCTGTCAAACAGCCAGCACCCATCAGGTTTACCGTAGGGATAAAAAATGCGCTACTCATGATAAATTCTCCATAACTATCAAAAACTAATTACCAAAACCTGCTTGCATACAATATTTTTTGCTTCGCCTAAACAGGCTGTCCGTAATCAGTCTCTTGTCTACGGGTAGAAACCTACCACCAGAAAAGTGTGCAACAAATTGATCTGGAACAAGTTATAAATCCGAAAGAAATATTCATGCAATGTAGTTTGAGCCAGATCACCAATTCAACAAGTTACACATTAGTTTTGTTTCCATATGGAAACACTGATTTTCATTTCATCACTAAGAGCGGTTTCTTTTTGTGATCTTACCAGCATAAAAAAACGCTGACTTATGCCAGCGTTTTGCTCTCTATCGAGAAGGATAACTATTTGCTTTCGCTAATTATTGCTTTATCCAAGCATCCTGCCATGCTGAGCCATACCCCGGCTCATAATGATGCGCAGAGTCAATATTACACCAGCCACCTTCAGGGAATGGACGACATTGATAGGTATTACCGTCGCGGCTAAGTACTACCGTTTCACCGGGTACGTAGCTACCCATACCTTCAGGGTAGGCATAATCGTAATCACCACCACCTGAACTGTCCTTGATAGTCACCGACTTGGTTTCAACAACCTTATGTTCACTGCTACCTTGCTCGGCTGCTGTTACCACCACGCTGAATGAACCCGTCTGGGTCGTGAACACCGATAGATCGATGTTACCGTTATCGACAATGTCACTTGCCAGTGCCAACTGGTGGCCAGTGCTATCGAGTAACTTCATGTTGATCAGGTAACGACCTTCTGAGCTTACGATTGCATCAATGTAGGTTTTACCATCGCTACCCTGGGTGTAGTCACTTTCTAGGCCTTGAACTGTTACCGGAGCGGGTTCAATCACATCCCCATCGCGAACATCCAACGCGTAGTTGTAATCCGGGTTGGTGACAAAGACTTGGTTGGTATACAGATCTGATGGTTGATAAACGATATCGCCGGATGCTTCTTCCACACCCACCTGGGTAACTGTTGGGTATTTATCATTGATCAATTGGGCAAGGTCATAAGACCACGTATTGATGTTCTCGTTAGCGGCCGTAATTGGCAGCTTTTCGAATACAATTTCAGAGCCTTGCTTGTTGAAAATACGGAACCAAACACTGTCACCGTCTTGTGCCTCGACACCCGGTTTGACGTACTGTCCCTTAGAAGTCCACTCAGGCGGTAGCACCTCACCATCAAAGCGGATATCGCTACAGTTGTAGAACCCTTCACCGACAGGATCATTTCGCTGCCAGCGGGAAACCAAGGTTGCTTCGCCGGTTCGACCGCTTGGCAGGGTGACGTCAATCAGGTAATACCCGTCCGTCACTTTAACGTCGCCGGCCGTATCAATCAGCTCCAAATCATCCCAGCCCAGACGGCTATGGGCAGCATTGTAGCCCGGCTTAGTGATGTAAAACTGCCAGAAGCTCGGGTTGTGCGGTGCCGTAGCCCGGTAGCGAAGAGTGAATGTTTCTCCCGCTTTCATGTCGGTACGTTGCCAGTGCTCTGAAGCGACACTCATGCCGCTCTTACGCGAGTCACCGCCTGAACAAATAGTACCATCAGGAACTGCAGCCTTAACCGCATCCATTTTGTCGTAGTTCGGCACTAGGGCAGCAAACTCATTCTTTTGCACGATTGGGTAGGTTCCTGACTCCAGGAACGAGGCACGACAGGCTTCATTCGGGATCTGCGACCCGTCAGAAGGTCCCCAGTGCCCGCTATCGTTGTAACAGATAAGTTGGCGGGCCGCTGGGAATTCAGCATAGCCGTGAGCGTTTACATGTAATGGAGAAAGGACGGCCACGACTGACACAGCGCCCAGGGAAAAGTTAATTACTTTTTTCATGTTTAGCTTCCATTATGATTATTTTGGGAAGCCAGCTAATGGGAAAAAGCCACTACTTTGATCTTATTTTGACCTTGCTTATTCCTATCAGGTAACCCCGCTACCCTAGAGTCACCGATAAAAATGGATACTCCTTAGGTCGGAAGTTTTGCGCCCTACCCTTTCGAGTAATTAGCCTTTAGCTGACGATATATAAATGAGTCAATTCAATCTTGGTTCAAGTAAAACCGATATACTGAAGAAACTCGGGTATATTTATAGTGTTTTTTTAAGCATCAGCAAAAATTAGCGACAAGTAATGGAAGGATGATCTCATTTAACTTTTATTAATTAAGATAAATAAATTTATTTGACAGAAATTAAATATATAACATTGATAAACCTATTCCCCTTACCAATGAATTATAGAGCTAGAATTGAAAGGATTAATATTAACTCATTGCGATGATAACTTGAACAATAACAATAATAAATAAGCAAAGTGAGGTGATTTTCCAAAACTGTACCGGATTCTTACTCTTCAAAGGTCGCTTGTTCGCTTGTTTGAGCACTTGTGAAGAAGGGTTGGATAAGTCACAGAGCAACTCTGAAAGGGCGTCATAGCGCTGACTGGCCTGAGGGAAACACCCTCTACGAATGACGACATCCAACCATGCAGGCAAGTCATCACGATAATTCTCTAAAGGTGTATATTCCGGCCATTGGTTGTTTGCCTGCGGCGGTTTAAATGTATTAGGGAAAGGGTAAGGATAATGGCCAGTTAGCATTTCATAAATAATGATGGATATAGAATACATGTCAGACCTCATCGAAACTTTACCGCCAAGTAAACACTCGGGTGATAGATATTTAATATCACCAACAGGTATTGTTTCAGATATAGGGTTTTGTATTTCATCAAAGTGTTCAGAATAAACTGAACCAAAGTCAATAATGACAATTTGCTCAAATTGATTAACGATTAAATTTTCTGGCTTAATATCACGGTGAATGAGCCGATGGCGCTGCATCACACGAATCGACTTAATTATTTCCTCAGCCATTACCCGAACTTTTTCAATATCAGGTTTAGGGTTATCATCCATCCATTGGCGAAGTGACTTACCTTCTACCCATTGGCAAACATGGTAGAGAAAAGGAGATTGGCGTGAAAAAGGGTGGATTTTCATTACTCTCTGATGGGATATCTGCTCACCAACCCAACCTTCACGGACAAAGCCCTGCAAATACTGGTAATCTTCTGCAAAATTGAGTGAAGGCATCTTTAACACATAACGCTGATTATCAAATTCGCTGACTGCCAAATAGATATGGCTGCGGGGGCCACTGTACAACACGCGTAATATTCGGTACTGATCGATTCGATTACCCTCTTCCATGACCGGGGGGATCGCTCGTTTGGTCAACTCCCCAATGTACTCATCCATAGTCAAAGTCGGTAACGCTTTTATATCAATCAGCAAGCTGGATACATTATCCTGGCTCCCTGCCGCCAGCGCTTCCTTCACCAGTTGTTCGGATAGGGGTTCATCAACATTATCTATAGACGATAACGCCTGCTGAATATGGGCCTCATCCAACCATTCGTGGATACCGTCGGTTGCCATCAGTAAACGGTCACCTTCTTCCAACCGGATTTGTTGGAAATCGACTTCAATATGGCTATCCATCCCCAGCGATCGAGTCAGAAAGTATTGCTGACCATATTGATGACGGCGATGATCTTGGGTGAGTTGGGTCAATGCCCGATTACGGTAGAGATAGGCGCGGGTATCACCCACATGCATGATGTAAGCCGTGTTGGATTTGATAATCACTGCACAGAAAGTGGTTACCATGCCATTGTGCTGGAGTTCACTCTGGCTACCTTGATGGAAAAGCCACTGATTCAAGGCATGCAGCACTTTTCCTGCCGACTGCTTAACCCCCCAGGTTTTCGGTGTGGCGTAATATTCTTCGATAAACTGGGTCACACAAACCTGACTGGCCTGCTGCGCCTGTTCGCTGCAACTGACGCCATCGGCCAAGCAGGCAACGACGCCCTTGTGCAGGAGTTCGTCGTGCTTTTTAGGCTGATAAACCGCAAATGCATCTTGGTTGCTTGGCTTGCATCCGGCGACTGAATAGCCCCCGACATCAAGTTCGAGGGTACTCCCTTGGCGGATCCGCTTCCTGTTGACGGACATTGAATTAGGGGCAGTCCCTGGCTGAATAGTTTCGCTCATCCACACTTCCCCCTACTATCACTGACTTTACATTCATTAATTACAGCCACTTCCGGCCTGCAAGACAGGCTGTGCCCCGCAGGCCGGAAATCACTTAGCGGTTAGCAACATCAATCATCATGATGCTACCGTCTTCATTGACCTCGGCAATTTGCCCGCTTGGCTCTTCCATCATCAACAAGGTGATAAAACCAATGACTGCCGTGGCAGCAATGACATAGAAGAAGGTGCTGTAATCCACTACCGATAGAATAGTGAGGTAACACACAGCACCCACATTGCCGTAGGCACCTGTCATCCCAGCGATTTGCCCTGTCATACGTCGCTTGATCAGAGGTACAGTAGCAAATACCGCACCTTCACCGGACTGAACGAAGAACGAGCAGGCCATCGCGGCTACCACTGCCAACCACACCGGCCAACTGCTATCGACCTGCCCCATCAGGAAGTAACCTGCGGCCAGCCCTGCCGTCAAAATCAGCAGCGTAGGCTTGCGGCCAAATTTATCTGAAATCCAACCACCACCTGGGCGGGACATCAAGTTCATGAAGGCGTAGGCCGATGCAACCATACCGGCCATCACCGGCGTTAGCTCAAAGGTTTCCGAGAAGAATAATGGCAACATCGAGACCACAGCTAACTCCGAGCCAAAGGTGGCGAAGTACAACACATTTAGAATCGCGACTTGCTTGAACTTGTATTGGTGTACCTCTGGTACTGGCTTCTCAAAAACGTTTTTGTTAACGCGCCATACTTGCAGCACTTCATAGCAATAGATCACCGCCAGTACGATATAGATGGCCACCACAGTGCTTTCACCTAGCATGCCAATCCCGGTTGGTGAAAGCTTCCAGGCCAGCAGTGCCAGAGCGCCATACATCGGCAGTTTCATAAATAGCAGCAGGAAGAAGTCGCCTTTCGAAGTGACTTCCATTGCGCCCAGTTGCTTGGGCTTGAAATAGGTTGCTCCTTTCGGTGTATCAGTGACATTTTTATAAAAAACGAAAGAAAACAGCAGGCTCATGACCCCGGTAATGGCCATGGCATATCGCCAGCCATCATCACCACCAAACATGACTGCAACGGTCGGCAGGGTAAATGCTGCTGCAGCTGAGCCAAAGTTACCCCAACCGCCGTAGATACCTTCTGCTGTTCCAAGCTCATTATGCGGGAACCATTCCGAGACCAAGCGGATCCCGACAACGAACCCGGCCCCAATAAAGCCAAGGGCAAAACGGGCAATGGCGGCCTGAACAAAGCTGTCGGCAAAAGCGAACACAAAACAAGGGATAGAACAAACAGCTAGCAAGGCAGAATAGACCAATCTAGGTCCATATTTATCGGTGAGCATACCGATGATAACCCGGGCAGGTATGGTAAAAGCGACATTGAGGATCAATAAGGTCTTTATCTCTGCTGTTGTTAATCCTAGTGAGGCTTTGACCGATTGGAGTAGTGGCGCAAAGTTGAACCACACAAAAAAGGTAATGAAAAACGCAAACCAGCTAAGATGGAGAATTTTCATTTTCCCCGTAAACGAAAAGATATTGAACTTGCCTGTTTCTGACATCTTGGTGTTTCCTTTTTTATACTGACTTGTCATTACTATTGCATTGTCCATGCCATGTTTTTATTTAATTTAAAATCAACACCTTAAATAGATATAACTCATAAATAACAGCCCCAAAGCACCAACATAAGCCAAAGTTAAATATTCAAGCACCAATTTGAGTCAAATGACACCATTCAAGGCAGCATTGACTTATTTACATTACAAAAAATATCAATGTAAAATATAAGGTTAAAAAAAAATTAAAAAAAATCACAGCCTTAGCTGTGATTTTATCTCAAAATTACGATTTGCTATAAATTAAGTTGCACATCCTCACCCTGACAGCGAACTGAAAAAGTTTTCAATTTCACTTCCGGTTGTTCGATGCATTGCCCTGTCTGCAAATTAAAGTGCTGTTTGTATAAAGGGGAAGCGACCACCACCTCATCGCCTATCGACCCCATAATCCCACGAGACAGTACATTCGCCTCACCGATTGGATCATAGTTCTCAACGGCGTACAGGGAATCTGAACGGTGACAGTAAAAAATCGCCACTTGCTCATGGCCCCAAAGGACACAAACCCCTGAGTTTCTGATCAGCGCGTCACGATGGCACACGGTATACCACTCTGCCTGCTTCTGCTCCATGCTAGCCTCACTCTTTATTTTGTAATATCAATAACATTAATGGCTTCACCAGCGAATCCTCGGGGCGAAATGCCAGCCGTTAAATTGGCCTTAGCTTGTAGCTCAACCTTTTCTTGCTTGGTCATCGGTCGGCGTTGCCCCCGCTCAGTGACATAGGCCAACTGGCTATCCTGCTGCTCGCTGTTGATAAAATGCCTGAAACGCTCAAGTTTCTCCGGTGACTCCAAGGTTGTTTTCCACTCACACTGGTATTGGCCCAAGGTGCGAGCCATTTCCTGTTCCAACTCTTCGCCAAGCCCCAAGTGATCGTCAATCACCACTTTCTTCAGGTAATCCAAACCTCCTTCAAGGTTCTCCAACCACACCGAGGTACGTTGCAACCTGTCAGCGGTACGAATATAGAACATCAACAAACGGTCGACATATCGCACCAACGTTTCGGCATCTAGGTCGCTGGCTAGCAAATCCGCATGGCGGGGACGCATCCCGCCGTTACCACACACGTACAAGTTCCAACCATTTTCGGTTGCAATCACGCCGATATCTTTAGACTGGGCCTCGGCACACTCCCGGGTACAACCCGAGACCGCAAACTTGAGTTTATGCGGTGCACGCAAGCCTTTGTAACGGTGTTCAAGATCAATGGCAAAGCCAACACTGTCATCCACCCCATATCGACACCAAGTACTCCCGACACAAGACTTCACCGTTCGTACCGACTTACCATAGGCATGGCCAGTCTCAAACCCGGCATCGACCAAAATACGCCAGATCTCTGGTAATTCATGCAGTTGGGCGCCAAACAAGTCGACCCGCTGGCCTCCGGTGATCTTGGTGTAGAGATCGAACTGCTTGGCGACCTCACCAAGGACAATGAGTTTGTCCGGGGTGATCTCCCCACCCGGAATGCGCGGCACTACCGAGTAAGTGCCGTCTTTTTGCATATTTCCGAGGAAAATATCATTGGTATCCTGCAATTCGAGGTGCGGCTCTGCCAGTACGTAGTCATTCCAGTACGATGCCAGCATTGAGCCCACCGCTGGTTTACAAATATCGCAGCCAAGACCACTGCCATACTCGTTGAGGAGGGCATCAAAGGTGGTGATCTTTTTCACCCTCACCAAATCAGCCAGTTCTTGGCGGGAATAGGCAAAGTGCTCACAGATATGGTTGCTGACTTCCACCCCCATGGCCGCCAGCTCAGCATCCATCACCTGCTTGGCCAGCGCCGAGCATCCACCACAACCGGTTGATGCCTTGGTCGCTGTCTTGAGATCGGCCATTGAACTACAGCCATTGGCCACGGCCTGCTTGATCTGCCCCTTGGTCACGTCATAGCAAGAACAAATCGAGGCAGTGTCGGGCAAGGCTTCGACCCCCAAACCGAGCGGGGTACCTTCTCCTTCAATCTGGGGCAGGATCAACACCGCAGGGTTCTCTGGCAACGGCATATCATTCAGTTTGGTTTGCAACAAGGACTGGTAATTACTGACATCACCTACCAGCACTGCACCCAAAATCTTGTCGCCTTCCGGAGACAGAATTAAGCGCTTGTAAACCTGCTCCAAATCATCGCTGTAGGTGTAGGACAACGCGCCCGGTGTCGAGCCATGCACATCGCCGATACTGGCAACGTCTACGCCCAGCAGCTTAAGCTTGGTGCTCATATCAGCACCGACAAAAGACAACCCGGCTTCTGGTTGGCAGAGGTGACATGCCAATACCTTCGCCATTTGGTAACCCGGCGCGACCAAACCGAAAACCCGCTGTTGCCACAAAGCACACTCACCAATGGCATAGACATCCTCGGCACTGGTCTGGCAATGATCATCAATCACAATCCCGCCCCGTTCCCCGACTTCGAGGCCACATTGCCGAGCCAAGGTATCTTGCGGGCGGATCCCGGCAGAAAACACGATCATGTCGGTTTCCAGGTACGAACCGTCGGCAAAGTTCATCCGGTAGCGACAGGACTCACCGGCAACAATCTCAGTTGTGGCTTTTTCGGTGTGCACCGAGACACCTAAAGACGAGATCTGGCGTGCCAGCAAGTCACCCCCGCCCTGATCAAGTTGAACCGCCATCAAGCGGGGAGCGAACTCCACCACATGGGTATCGACACCTAACTGCTTAAGGGCATTAGCTGCCTCCAAGCCAAGCAGTCCGCCACCAACGACGACACCCACCTGGCTCTGTTCGCCGGACTCGGCAATCGCATCCAGATCCTCGATTGTCCGGTACACATGGCAGTGCGGTTGGTCATTGCCCGGGATCGGTGGGACAAAAGGGTATGAGCCGGTAGCCAATACCAATTTGTCATAATGTTCACACCGGCCACTTTGGGTGACAACCTGCTTCTCGTTGAGATCTATCTCGCTAACCTGCTCATTCAGCAGGTACGTTATCCCGTTTCTCAGGTAATCAGATTCATTGGCCAATGCTAAATCCTGCGCGCTTTTCCCACTAAAATAGCTACTAAGCTGTACTCGGTCATAGGCCAATCTTGGCTCTTCAGAAAAAGTCAGGACACTGAACTGTGACTGTGTATCCTGAGCAACGACATCTTTAATAAACTTATGCCCGACCATGCCATTGCCGATCACAATGATTCTTTTCTTATCCATTTCTGCTCTCCCCTGAGCCACTGACTTCACTACTCATTTTCTCTTACCCTCAGGCCAATCACCCTCATGCTGAGAGCTTGAGCTGTTTCTGTTGCTGTAGATCGGCTGCCTGGCTGAGCCATTGCAGTTGTTCCGATAGGGCGACAACCTCACCCACGACAATCAAAGCTGGCGATATCACTTGATGCCGTTCTACTAGCTCAGGCAAATGTTGTAACTGTCCTGTGACTGTGCGTTGTTCAGGACAGCATCCTTTCTCAACCAAGGCGACAGGAGTGGTAGGGGCGGCTCCACCAGCCAGCAGCTTGTCCCTGATCAGGGCTGATTTTGTGACTCCCATATAGAAAACCAAGGTGTGTTCAAGCTGCGCCAGAGCTTGCCAGTTAAGATCGAGTGACTGCTCGGCATGACCGGTAACAAAGGTACAACCTTGCGAGTAACCCCGATGGGTAAGAGGGATCCCGGCATAACTGGTGCAACCGGCAGCTGCAGTGATCCCCGGGACGACTTCTACCGGTACCTCTGCAGCTTTTAACACCAACATTTCTTCACTGCCCCGGCCAAAGATAAAGGCATCTCCCCCTTTTAACCGGCATACTGTTTTGCCCTGCCATGCCAGCTCCACCAGTAGTTCATTAATCGCTTCCTGGCTGACACTGTGCTCCCCTTTGGCTTTGCCGACATACAGCGTCTGGGTGGTAGCCGGAAAACAAGCTCGTATCTCTTTACTGACAAGCCGGTCATAAACAATCACATCGGCCTGCTCAATACTTTGCATTGCCCTTAATGTCAGCAACATAGGGTCACCCGGACCTGCGCCTACCAATTCTACTTTTCCAACCTTTCGCCCTGATGGCCCACAGGCACCGCTAAGATAGCGCCTTGGCGAGTTAACGCCTGTCCGTTCTCTTATCGTTGGCATACATCTCCTACTCGTCCATATCCTTGAAATCTCTTATCTGGTTAGAGCAAAGACGATGCCAGCCTGTATCACAGGCCTCCAGCAAAGCGCTTAAGACCTTGTTCTTTAAGTATAAAATCCCAACCATCAGGAATAATATGGGTGAAATAGCCCCGGCACAGTTCGATGGACTGCCCAACCGCCGTGCAATAAAAGCGCAAACCTGCACCAAAATAGCCAGATAAACAGCATTTCATATAAGCATGACTACCACTTTAGGGTTAGACTCAAAATAAAACACCAATCTCAGGCAAAACTAAAGACACATAATCCAAACCAAGGCATCAGAAAAGCATAGGGAAAGCTGGCCTAGTTATTGCTCAGTCATCTGGTAATAGATTTCAAGGCCAAGGAGAATGACAGGTGAGCCAAAAAGACAGTACTTGGATTAAATCAACCTGTGCCTACTGCGGAGTAGGTTGTGGCATTGAAGCCAGAACAAACAACAACGGAACGTTGGAAATTCGTGGGGATAAATCACACCCAGCCAACTTTGGCAGGCTGTGTTCGAAAGGACTGGCACTGGGGGAAACTGTTGGCATCGAAGGGCGATTGCTAACACCGAAAATCAAGCATCAGTTCAGCTATCAAGAAGTTTGCTGGGAAGACGCTATTACTGATGTTGCAAGCAACTTCAATGACATTATCAAGAAATATGGCAAAGATGCGGTGGCTTTCTATGTATCGGGGCAACTGCTCACCGAGGATTACTATGTCGCCAACAAACTGATGAAAGGCTTTATCGGTAGTGCCAATATCGATACCAACTCTCGGTTGTGTATGTCATCGAGCGTTGCTGGGCACAAGCGGGCATTTGGGGCCGACATCGTACCGGGTTGCTATGAAGATCTCGAACTGGCCGATCTCATCGTGCTGACCGGTTCCAACCTCGCGTGGTGCCACCCTGTCCTATTCCAGCGAATTCGGGAGGCTAAGGCCAAACGGCAATGCAAGATCATCGTCATCGATCCACGCAGTACCCCCACCTGCGATATCGCCGATTTGCACCTTCCCATCCAACCGGGCAGTGACATTGCCCTGTTTAACGGCTTACTGGCTTACCTGAGTGAAAACCATGCCGTTGATTACAACTACATTGAGTCGTCGACTGACGGGTTGGATTTAGCACTGGCATCTGCCTTCCGCTTTGGTGATATTGAGTCAGTACAAGCCGTTACAGGACTTGAAAAAGCGCAGATCCTCGCCTTTTACCAACTCTTTGCCACCATCGATAAAACTGTCACCGTATACTCTCAGGGCGTTAACCAGTCCACATCCGGCACCAACAAGGTCAACAGCATCCTCAACTGCCATTTGGCAACCGGTAGGGTCGGCAAACCCGGCAGCACACCTTTCTCGGTCACCGGTCAACCCAACGCCATGGGAGGGCGAGAGGTCGGCGGGTTAGCCAATATGCTAGCCGCCCATATGGACTTTGATAACCCTGACCATACCCAGCAAATCCGCAAGTTTTGGCAGACCGACAACCTTGCGACATCGCCGGGCCTCAAAGCCATCGACATGTTCAATGCCGTTGAGAGTGGGAAAATCAAGGCCATTTGGGTAATGGCGACTAACCCTGCAGTCAGCCTGCCTGATAGTGAAAGGATCAACACTATTTTGGCCAACTGCCCCTATGTGGTCGTGTCAGATTGTGTGGCCGATACTGATACCCTCCGCCATGCAGATGTGGTGTTACCTGCGCAAGGCTGGAGCGAGAAATCCGGTACGGTGACCAATTCTGAGAGGCGTATTTCGCGCCAGAGACGCCTGCTCCCCTCACCAGGAGAAGCCAAACCCGACTGGTGGATCATCAGCGAAGTCGCTAAGAAAATGGGCTTCGGCAATGCCTTCAACTACCAAAACGAGGCCGATATATTCCGTGAATATGCCCAAATGACCGCTTTGGGCCAGGAAAAGTACACACCGTTTAGTGATGTTTCCCCACTCACTCGCCCACTCAACCTCCAAGGACTTGCCAACCTCAGTACCCGGCAATATCACCATATGGCACCACAGCAATGGCCAGTTATAGAGTATAACCAGCCCACAGCCCGTCTATTTGCCAATGGTGAGTTTGCTACTCCTTCGGGGAAGGCGCAGTTTATTGCAACCGATCACCGGCCTCCAGCCATGGCAATATCAGAGCGCTATCCCTTTAGACTCAATACCGGACGGATCAGGGATCAATGGCACACCATGACCCGAACCGGCCTATCATCCCGGCTCAGCGAACACCTCAGTGAGCCCTACCTCGATCTGTCGCGGCAAGATGCCAAGCAGTTATCGGTCAAACAGGGTGAATTGGTCAAAGTTTCAAGCGAGCAAGGTAGCATCTTACTGCGCGCCCAAATCAGTAATGAGTGCCAACAGGGCCAAGTGTTTGCCCCGTTCCACTGGAATGATTGCAACACTAGCATGGGAAAGGCCGACACCTTGATTGCACAGCACCGTGACCCACTCTCCGGCCAGCCTGAGTTCAAGGCAACAGCGGTCAATATCGAGCCGTCGCCTTATACCAGTGAAGCCTTGTTGATCAGCCAAAGAAAAGATGTCGCTACCCTACTGAGCGACCAAGAGCACTGGACAAGCCAACGAACTCACAAAGGTTACTTACTCCGTATCACATCCAAGCAGCCACCAGCGCAGTTGCACCACTTGTTAGCACAATCCCTCATAAAGGATGGAGCCACAGGTCAACAGCGAATCAATATTGAAGCTGAGCCTGAAAGTCGCTTTGCCCTATTCAAAGGTGGCCTGATTGAAACGGCCTTTATTGTCAGCGACAACTTGCAAGGCCGCATCGACACAGACAGCTGTAATGAAAAAGATTATGACTATTTGTACACCCTAATTGGCCGACCGCTATCAGACCCGCTGGTGCAGACCTTGTTCACCGGCAAAACCCCGCCAGAACACCAAAATGGCCGACTGGTATGCGCGTGTAAGCAAGTTGGCGTGAGAACCATTGAAAAAGCGATTCGAACTCAATCTTGTTGTTCGGTGAATGACATTGGCAAGGCAACCCAAGCAGGCACAGGCTGCGGAAGCTGTGTCTCGGAACTGCAGATGATGCTGGATGAGGTACGGGTAAGGGAGGGGTAAAATAGACACTATCTATCAAGATATTATTTTCATATGATATTGGTTATAACGTACATTGAGGGTGTAATTACACCCTCAATAGATACAATTTAAAAAGTAATTTCCCCACGGGTTAAATCGGTAATTACTTGTTTGACATTAGTATTTAATAAGTAAGAGTTATGACACTCGGATTTAATCTCATCGCGTTTTAATGACGATGATTCAATAAATGAAAGCACATCTTCATCTTTCTCAAACCCAAAATAATCGCCAGCAGTATGAAAACCATCACCATACTTAAAGCAAATAGGAGGGATACCAAGCGCAAGTGCTTCTAGTACAGATGTCCCTCCGCCTTTCCTTCTTGGGTTAAAATAAAAATGTACATCAGAAAGATGTTTTTCAATGCGTTCAACAAATCCTGTACAACTTACTTTCCCCAAAGGAATATTATAACTTACAAGCGCATTACGTATTGTGCTTGTTAACTCAACACCAATAAAAACAAGCCTGATCTTACTCATTTTTTTCACTAAGTAAGATAATCTTGTAAGCGTTTCATGGTTTAATTCTTGCTCTAACCGTGAACCAACAAGAGCAATTTTAATGTTTTTATCCTTTAATTTGTTTTTTTTGTTATTACTTAACTCAAAACGAGTTGAATACGGGAAACGTGTCTCAACTAGAGGCTTACTAAAGCTATCAACGGTAACTCCATCATACTCTGTTAGTTGACGACAAATGGCAGGGTATTCAAAATTCACTCTAGGGGCCGTGAAAGAGCATGGTAAATTATATATATCACAATACCGTGCGACTATGTCGGCATAAAGATTAGAGTCACCTATCGATATCATATATGCTTGAGAGTTCTTTAATTCTTTCAATAGTGAACGGCTGCGTGCTAGCAAATCACCATCAAGAGAGTAATATGGATACTCGGCACCTTTATAAATCATTATTGAGTGGTCTTTATTTGAAGACCCTAAATAGCTATTATCTTCAATATTAACAATTATATGATTCGAGTACTCTTGAATAAAATTACCTTTAAATATGTTACGAGAGTAAATATCAAGATCAAAGTTAAATGAATTAGTACAAATTATCCCTACTCTCAACCCTTTATCCGATAAATTATTAGCTACAGTTAAGGCAGTTAATGTTGGTCCATGGTTATAACCTAAAAATTGACTACACAAAACCCAAGCATCAATATCTTCATTTGCATTACAATCAAGATTGCTATACTCCAAAGGAGTGCGAATAGCATTATAAACAGCATCTGTCATTGATTGAAACATGCTGATCAAAATGCTAATAGGAATATTTACCTTAGAAAGAAAGTCATTTCTAACCATTGTCATGTAAACGACATATTTTAGCTCTGAAGGTACTATATTTGATGAAAAATAAGCCTCATGACAGTTAATTAAAGTATTGATGCCATAATCTTCGTTTAATAATTCAAAAAGTTGAGAATAGTTTTTATGACAAGAATGTGATAGGAATAGTAGTGCATCGCCATATTGTCTTTCTGCTAATGCTATTTTTGCTAAATAGCTAAAAATAGAACTATCGGAGCAGGTGTTTAGATAATTAAACACTTCATCAACATTACCTTTTTTGTAAAGCTCAATCGGGTTCATGACGCACTCCAACTTTTTACCAAGATTTTTGCTTGAGGTCTTCCTTTTACTAAGTGCATAAATTTTGAGTCATAAAAATCAAACTCATCAAGGACATAATACTCTTTAAACAAGGCTTTTATATCATGTGAAGTGATATCCCATAAATGCCATTTATTATAATGCGTGGTTTTTTTATTAGGGAAAGACAGCAATATTTCATTAACTTGGCAACGCTTAGCTAAAGAGACTAACTCTCGAGGGTCTTTTAAGTGCTCAATCGTTTCAAGGGACATAAGAATATCAAACTTACCTTCAATACTTTCAACCGCCTTGCACTCAAATTGAGTTCTATTTGTAGTGAAGTGCTCTTGAGCGTGTACAACAGCATCTTTATCAGCATCAAAACCTGATATTTTTGTTACATCAGGATTTTTAGCACATAAATAAGCGCCATACCCAACCCCACAAGCGACATCACAAACTTGACCATAAAGATATTTTCTCGCTAAAGCGTATCGCTCTATATGACGTTGAAAAAGAATCTCTGATTCTAATTTATCGACCGTATTCTTGTTTATATTGATTCTTTCAATTAAACTCATTTGCTATCCTTTGCAGACATTGTAAATAAAATGTTGTTATAGTTATTTTCAAAATCTTTAATCTTAAATAAAATTGTATTGCTAACGATAAGAAGAATAATTAAGCGCTCAACCTAGCAGGTGAACATATTGTGTCAAAACCACCAAATTTGAAACGTGACATACTTCTCAACTTATCTCCTCGTAGGGTCATAAAAGATTGTATAAACAAATGCTAGTTGTAAAACGAGATCCCCTATCGCCCTGTTGGGTATTTTAACTTTGATCTACCTTACTCAACTAACCTCTATATACTATTCCTGAAATTAGTGAAATGTTCAAGGTATTGAACTTTTGACTTCAGATTCAAAAAAGATCCGAATATCTGCAAGTCCTTCGATGCAGTGGGATGATTTGGGTATGGTGGATTTAATCCCTAGATTCCAAATGCAAAAAGGGCCCGCATTTCTGCGAGCCCCTCGAATGTGGCGGAGTGCTCCGGGTATGGTGGATTTGACTCAAATCCCTTTTTCAGAATCCAATGCATACGAAAAAGCCCAGCGTTTCCGCTGGGCTTTTTCTGAATGTGGCGGAGCGCTCTGGGTATGGTGGATTTGAACCCTAGATTCCAAATGCAAAAAGGGCCCGCATTTCTGCGAGCCCTTCGAATGTGGCGGAGAGATAGGGATTTGAACCCTAGATACGCTATTAACGTATGCCGGTTTTCAAGACCGGTGCTTTCAAC
>NZ_JACSOF010000114.1:0-21733 GCF_014349205.1 Photobacterium sp. BZF1 | reverse complement strand
GGTAAGGCAGGGAGATGTGCTGATGGATTACTTCTTCGATAGTAATGGCGAACTTGAAAAGCTAGTGAACGAAGTGGTCGAACGCTGCAACAAAGATTTCCCCACCACACCAGTCAAGGTTTGGGAAATGAAATGGCAAATGATGATGTATGCCCATGGCGCGGCCAGCATGAAACCTTTTTTGCGCGAGACTTGGGAAGTTGAAAGCGAAGATCAATGCCTGCTGAACCATTGGCAGCTGTTCAACCAAACCATGGCCAACCAACTCAATATCGCCCCAGAACAAATGCTCCAGCCAAACCAACTGTCGGATATTCTTATCGAACTGCCTTGCGAATGGGGTTGCGATAAAGAAGAGAAAGATTCAGAAGAAGCGAAATAATCGAGGCGATATAACATCCATCCGCCTCGATTGGACAGACAAAACAAAAAAGGTCAATACCCGAGAGTATTGAGCTTTTTCTCTATATGTTAATGCCTGAGTTCTTAAGCTGTTGCTGCTACCGGCAGTGCCGCTTGGGTAACTTCTTGTTCGGTGCTGTCTGCCTGCTCTAACCAAGTCATCAGTAGTTTATAGCCTAGACCCAGAACCACCGCACCAACGAACAACCCGATAATACCTGACATCATCATACCGCCCAGTGCACCCAGTAGAATGACCAACATCGGAATATCTACACCACGGCCCATCAACATTGGTTTCAGTACTGCATCACTCGCACTTACCAGGATACCCCACACTGTAAACAGTACCGCAACGGTTGTTGTCTCTACTGCGAACAGGTATGCCATCACCGGACCTAGAACCAAAATTGGTGGTAGTTGGATAATCGCCAGAATCAATACCGCAAGCATCCACAAACCTGTTGCCGGTACACCTGCAACACCCATACCCAATCCAGCCAATACCGCCTGGATAACCGCAACACCAATTACGCCCTGAACCACACTGCGAACTGTTGCAATTGAAAGACCAACATACTCTTCACCCTTGTCACCCAACAGACGCGAAACAACTTTGTTCGCCATCGCCTTACAGCGTCCTGCATTGCTCATCACCACACCTGAAATCAAAATTGAAATGATGAACTGAACAACACTGCCACCTAGGCTACCAACCGCTGATAAACCACTAGAAACAAAAGCTTTTACTTGTGGCGCATACGTTTCCAATGCACTTTCAAGGTTGGTCGCCGATAGGCTCCAGGCTTTATGCAGCGGCTCACCGACAACCGGAATTTCCGCTACCGATGCCTCTGGATGAGGGATCACCAAAGTGCCTTCCGTTACCGAGGTGGCAACTTCCTGGGTAGTGCTGAACACCGCACCGGAGAACCATATTGTTGGTACCAGCAAGGCTGCAAGCGCCACTAGCGTCACCAACATACTCCCCTTGCCCTGGGAGAGCGAAAAGCGTTTCATCAACCCTTTGACCAAAGGCATCAGGGCGATGGCAATAATGGCCCCCCAGACTATGGGTAATAAGAAAGGCTGCAAAATTTGGTAGCAGAAGTACACCACCAGCAGCAACAACATCGCTTTAATGAATGTATCCATTGAGCTTTTGCCCGGGAGTGTTACTAGGAATTGTTGAGCATTCACAATCTACCTCACAAATGGCTTTTTATTAACTGATGGGCTCTCGCCCTGACTTGGCTAAATAGTAACCACTTCGATGTCGGTAGACTTACCATTTCACGACAGGCGCAGTATTTTGCTCGCAAAGATAATTGTTCACTTATTCATCATTTAGATTTTTTACTCTAAATAGATCGCATACTCTTTCTCTTGCATTCCTTCGGGATGTTAGTACCCATTACGTGAAATTAGCGTCCGCCATTGGTACAAAGGTCTCTTTCCCTCCTACCATCACTAACCAACGAATTGAAGAGACCTTTTCTTTCCTACTTCATCATGTGCTCAAGCGAGCAACTTCTCTCTTTATAAGCATCTACGCACTCATTCATTCCCAAAATGAATACTTTTCGCCACCGAAAGAGCATTTTTACACCAAACCATGATCTTGAGCCCAAACACAGCCAAATCTTGCTTCGAGCAAACATTCACCTAGACGCACAACTATGCATGCAACACTCTAGCTTTATAGGAAAATTCATTGCTAAAAGAATAGAAAGACACCACTTACCCATATCAGAACATTATGCAAATTGCGCATAAAAAAACAGGCGATATTGCCGTGATCTGCCTCTCAACACCCTCACAGATAAAACCTTTACCCTCTTAGCATCCCACGGGATAACAACAAAACAAGATACGATCAAATTCTATGAGGGAATATAATGAAGACTAACAAATTGCGCCCTATTGCCCTTGCCATCATGACTCTAACAGCTCTTGCCGGCTGTAATGATGAAACCACCTACGTCGAGCAACCCAAACAAACTGAAGATCCCGCTCGACAGATGCGCTCTGTGTTTGACGACTACCAAGAGGCCATCAACACCCTGGACAGCACCGAGTTCGGCCAGGTCACCGACCAGATGGCAAGCTCTCGCCAGGCTGTTGACCGTATGTATCTGGACAAGCTAGAGAGTGTTGACCGAAGTGCGTTATCTGACGAAGATAAAATCTATTACGACACCTTCCAGTTTGACCGCAATATCGCAATCCGTGGCGCATCACTACCCAACCCACGGTTCGGTAACTTCGATATCCCGATCACCCACTTCTACAACTACATCGATTGGAATGCCACCACAGCTGGCGCAGTCCAAAAAACGCCAGAAGATTACCAAAAACACCTTCAAGTGATCCGGGAGTTCACCGCCTGGACCAATAACCTACACTCGCAATATGCCATGGGAATTATCGATAAGGCCCGTCTACCTATCGTGCTGACCAACCGCTTAGTAGAAAGTACGGAAAAAGCCCTGGTCGTGGGTAGTGACCCTTATGGTCTTCTTCGCTTGGGTTTGCAAGACATCGAGAGTCACAGCAGTCAATATGACAATAGCTTTATCGCTGAATATGAAAAAGCGACAGACGATGCCGCCAATGCTGTTAGCAGCTTAGTTGGCTTCCTCAAGACTGATTATGTTAATGGTGCCCGAGGGACAGGCTCAGTAGACGATACCAATATCGGCTGGGGCGACCTGCCGAACGGTCAGGCTTGGTACCAATGGCAGTTGGACCGCAACAGCACAACTGGTAAACCTGCTATGGAATTGAGCCAACTTGGCGAGGATCTGGTGGCCGATGCCAAGGCCGAAATGATCCGCGTGGCCGAACTTGTGGTCAAAAAACGGGGTGCAACCCCAACCGCTGACTGGCGTGATAGCAATAGTGGCATTGTCAGTGAGAGGCAATTCAACCTGCTGGATCAAAACGGCAATATCAACCTCAATGAGTTCTTCGACTACCTCAACACAGAACAGTTCTTCTTTGGCCGTGATGGTAAGAATGTCTCCGGTACTGAATATGCAGAACTTTGTCAGGCAGCCTCCGACCAAAGCGCCTGCGAATCTGCCCTGGTCGATTACAACACCTTCAAGCATGACGCCAACGACGTTGTCGCCAAATACTTCAAGCCAATCAAGACCGATTACACCATTGTCCCTATCCCTGCGAACCGCGAAGGGTATGACGGGGTTGGCTCATACGGTAACAACGAGTTCAACCTTAACACCAACCCGAATTACAGCCTGCAAAAATGGAATGTCTCAACGCTATTGCTGCATGAAGCCGCACCAGGGCACCACTTCCAAAATGCCTACTCAATTGAATACCCGCCAGCGGACAAACCTGATTATATCCAGAACGTCTGGTACACCGCCTATGCCGAAGGCTGGGCGCTCTACACTGAGTGGCTAGGACTGGAGATGGGCATATATGGCGAGCTTAACGAGGGGGGCAAGCCAACGTTCGTTAATGCCACCGGTATGTGCAAACTCGATCTCGACTACACCACCTTCCAAGGCGGTATTTATACCGATGCGGAAGAGTGCAATGCCTTGCAATACTTCGGTAGCCTCAACGAAGCCCAGCTTCGCAATATGCGCTTGGCCGTTGACACGGGCATCCACGCCAAAGGCTGGAGCATAGAGCAAGCCCAAGACTATATGGATGCCAACTCCGCACTAGGTGATGGTGACATTGAGTCAGAGAGCTACCGCTACGCGGCCTATGTCGGCCAGGCGGTTTCATACAAATCTGGCTTCCTAGTGATCAGGGAAATGCTGGATAAGGCACAGAGCGAGTTAGGCGGCCAGTTCGATTGGGCTGCCTTCCATGACCAGTTATTGAAATACGGCGATCAACCAATGGAGGTGGTTGAAACCAGTATTGAGAACTGGATCAAAGCTCAGCAATAAATCAAAGGAGACGGTTGCCTGTCCGCTTGCGGGCGGGCAGCAGTTCAACAGGAGGAGCAAAAGAGAAAGGAAAAAAATGGGTAAGCACCAAGTTAAAGCAAAAGGTTGGCTGGCCAAGTGGCTTACTCAAGGAACGGTGAACAATAACTATTTACCAGTAACTTACCCGAACGATTATTTGTAGTGATGTTAAACCTTACAGGTACGAAGCATGCAACCTGAATTTAACGGGGGCTACTATACCCCGCGCGACAGACAAAAATGTGACATACATCAATCTAGCTCGCGTAAAATATGTACAGGAGATGTAGTGTGTAACAAGATGCAAATTGCGGTAAATAAATACCTTAAAGCATCAGTTTGTTTATATTTTAACTCATCCACCTGCTGTACCCTCCCCCAGCCAAACTGATAGTGCCCCATCTCTAAATTTTCGTCACTACTGCCTTAATTTCGCTTCATCCCATGCGATACTGGGCAGCAATGCCTCTTCGAACGGTTCAGGAAAGCACATGTTAAGGATCAACAGCAAAGAACGCCCCCATTGGCGAGAGCTTGCCAAAGAATATGGCTTCGGCTTTCACACCATGTACGGTGAACCCTACTGGGATGAAACTGGCTATTACCAGTTCACCCTGCAACAGATTGAACTTGACCTAGAAGATCCCACCGAGGAAATCCACCAGATGTGCCTCGAAGTTGTCGACGAGGTCGTCGCTAACGAATATTGGTTGCAGCGATTCCAGATCCCAGAGGCGATGTGGCAACCCATCCTTGATTCATGGCGCAGTAAAGAACCCTCACTCTATTCCCGGCTCGACTTTGCCTATGACGGCACCGGCTTTGCCAAGCTGTATGAAAACAATGCCGACACACCAACCTCACTCTACGAAACCGGTTTTTGGCAATGGCTATGGCTTGAAGATATGGTCAACAGCGGGGCAATCCGCCGCGATGCCGATCAGTTCAACCTCTTGCAGGAACTGCTGATCGAGCGCTTCAAGACACTTTCTCGTCAGCAACCGGGCCAGACCCTTCACTTCTCTTGCTGCAAAGACACCGTCGAAGACAGGGGCACGGTGCAATATATGGAAGACTGCGCCAAGGAAGCAGGGCTATCGACATCATTTGTGTTTGTTGAAGATATCGGCATCAACGGCAAGAAAGAATTTACTGATATGAGTGATAAGCCCATCCGCTGGATGTTCAAACTCTATCCGTGGGAATTTATGCTGCGTGAAGAGTACGCCAAATACCTGCCAGCCAATGCCATCAACTGGCTGGAGCCAATGTGGAAATCAGTACTGAGCAATAAAGCCCTGCTTCCCATGTTGTGGCACAAGTTCAAGAGGCACCCGAACCTACTACCCGCCTATTTTGCCGATGACCCAGGCCTTAGTGACCTCAAGGACTATGTCATCAAGCCAATATTTGCCCGTGAAGGGGCCAATATCACCATAGTAGAAGACGGCAAGCAGACCTTACGTGTCGATGGGCCTTATGGTGATGAAGGGGTGATCTACCAGGCTTACCACCCTCTGCCAAAATTCAACAATGCCTATACCCTGATCGGCAGTTGGCTGGTCGACGATCAGGCCGGCGGGATATCCATCCGCGAAGACCGCTCGCGGATCACCCAAGATATGTCGCGCTACCTACCTCACATCATTTTGTAAGCTCAAGGTTTGTCAAAAAAGCTGTAAAAATAGCCAAAGAAGAAGACTTCCTTGGCTATTTTGGCATTTCATCGATGTTGCTACCGCTTTCTGCCATCGACGAAAGGTTATCCCGTTCAGAATCCTTTGTACCCAGTTAGGGGGGTGATATTAGTTCCGTACTGTTTAAAACAACAAAATGTACCAGAGTTGCTCCAGCGTACCCCTTTCGGGGAGCTATACTGAGTACTTAATATCTTGAAAACCTTTGTATTACCTTGTTACATATTCAGCGCAGAGACAGCAAGATTGCGTATAACAGCGGTGCAAAGGACAAGATTACACCTGCATCGGCACCCTATGGATAAAAACAATAAGCAACATTCAGTATTTATTGCTGTTACTCTCACCCTTACTTTTAGTGGCCTCGCTGGTGACGCCCAAGCCAGTAACGAGCAGCGCTTTGCCGATTATGGCCCACTGAAAACCTATGCCCAATCGCCCCTGCAATCGAATGCGTTAACACCGTTGGTCAGATCGGGCTTTAGCCATGCACCTGATACTGTCGAGCTTTATGCTACCGGAACCATTGCCAGTGTCTGGGCCCACACCGAAGACTACAGCGCCGATTATTACCAAAACGACCTTTCGATTGGCGGCTATTGGCAACTGAACAACCAATGGGCTTTGGAGCTTGATTACACTTGGCGTTTTGCCGCCAACAACCGGTTAGATACCTTGACCAAGGCTTTCCACGATTGGTTCGGGATCGGCCAAAATGGCCGCGATGAAGTGGATGACCACTCCTTTGATATCTCGGTCCCGCAGTACGGTGTGGAGATCCATGACTTCGAAGGGGAAACCATCAGCAATGCTTTCTCTCTCTATTCCAGCTACCAAATAGTAGAGAACAAGCACCATGGCTTATCCGTTGGCGGGTCACTGTACTTCAACTATGTCGGTAGCGGACCTTTCAAAACCAGTAACTTCGAGCAAGCCCTACAACTTAATTACAGCTACCGGACCGGAAAACACAGTATCTACACTTTGCTTGGCGTTTCCTACCGCCATAATGACGAAGTGCTGGCCCAGATAAAATACAACAAATTCGCTTTTGCCACTGGCGTGAGTTATCAGTACCAAATCAGCCCCAAGCACCGCTTTCTCACCGAGGTCCATGTGTATGAAGGGGCCAGCGATGCGACATCGGACTTGAGCAAGCCGTCTACTGAGTTCTTACTTGGGTATCGTTATCACACCAAGCGTGGAGCGGTCGAGTTGTCGATGATCGAAAATGTCTTCAATATGGATAACAGTACCGACATTGCCTTTACTGTCGGTTACCGTCATCGTATGTAGACAACAATATTCAATTTACATTGTAAATATATCCGACAAGCTGATCGTTATTTACTCTATTAGCATTAGGATACAAAAAATAAAAAACACTGTATTGAAGAGCATTGATTTTCCCCCTACCATAGCGGCCAACTTTCTTGGCCAGTGAAAACAGACCTGTGAAAAATATCGCCCTGCTAATCTGTACCGCCTTACTTTCTGCCTGTTCATACAATGCAGCACCCGTTGTTGGTTCCCATGACAAAACCCAACTCGAGTATGAACAAGACTTGGCAGAGTGCCGCCAGAAAACGCAAGAAGTTGATAAAGGTGAAGCTGTTCGAACCAGTGCTACCAATATGGCACTGATCGGTACTGCCGCAGGTGCGCTTGGCGGCTTGCTGACGGATGATGTCGGTATGGGCGAGAGCATGGTGTGGGGTCTTGCGCTTGGTGCCGGTACCGGGGCGGCAGTTGGCTCGGTCAAAGCGACCCAGACCCAGTCTTTGGTGTTGCGCCGCTGCATGGAGCTCAAGGGCTATGAAATCCTTGATGCCGAAGTAGATGATTTAGCCAATGTCGAGCTTGAATCCGAACCAGAGGCAAGCATCGAGCAACAACTCGCTTCAAACTAAATCAGGTTAGATTTAACTCACGGGTCTCGTTCGAATACATGATTGACTTCCCTGCACCGGACTAGCGCGGCTCTGTGCTAGCCGCTGTGCCCGGGGATTGCTTTTTCACCCTCTGCTCAAACTGCTCTACCAAAAAATCCACCAGCACCCGCAGCCTCTTTGGCATCAATTTCCGCTGCGGGTATACCAAACTGACCGGCACCAGCGGCATATCCCATTGCGGTAAAAGTTGAATCAACTTACCTGAGGCAAAGTGTTCACGGCAAATAAACTCGGGTAGTACGGCTATACCTAACCCATCCAAGCACGCCGATAAAGAAGCGGTAATGGTGTTTACCTTCAACCGGTAAGGCAAATCAATACTGACCTCCCCCCCTTCATGCATCAGGTGCCAGTTGGGCATTTTCACAGCCTTGTTGTGGATCTTGATTTGATGATGCGGCGGCTTGAGATCTTGAGGGCTCGTGATCATACCGTATTGCTCAAGGTATTCCGGGCTGGCTGCCAGTACCCGGCGGGATTCCGTGAGTTTTCTCGACACCAGGCTGGAATCACCCAGCTCGCCAACCTGGGCATAAAGGTCGATCCCTTCACCGATGATATCGACTTCGCGGTTGGTCATTTCTACATGCAGGGAGACATGCGGGTATTGTTTCAAAAAGGCATTGAGAAAGCCGCCCATCACTTGATGGCCCAATTCCACTGGCATCACCACATATAGCCTGCCACGGATCAAATCCTGATTAGCACTGACTTCCAATTCGGCCTGGCCCATGATTTCCAGCATCTGCACACACGATTGATAAAAAGCTTCCCCTTCCGGCGTCAGGATCAAACTTCGGGTCGAGCGCGTGATCAAGCGCACACCCAGGTGTTCTTCCAACTCGGCAACTTTTCGGCTGACTGTCGATTTAGTCATATCCAGAGCGTCAGCAGCTTGGGTAAAGCTGCCACAATCAACAACTTGTGAATAAATCGCTACCGAATTCAAGTCCATCACAGCCCAGCCTTTTTTGATTAGTAAGATTTGTGCAACAGTGTTTCCCTTTTTTCTTATCTTATCAACCAATCCAGATCATTTACAATTTGAAACACTTTCCAAAAGCCAATTCTTATAAGACATAGAGGGTAAAATGGCCGATCATCCCCAAGCGCCTGCAGCAGCCAATTCTAACCAGTCACCAACCGCACCTGCGGCACTTCCCAAGCGAAATAAGAAAAAAGCACCATTAATCGCTACCTTGATCATGCTTTCGCTCGGCGCACTCGGCGCTGGCTACTGGTTTGGCTATGGCCAGTACTTCGAATCGACTGATAATGCCTACCTGCAAGGTGATATCACCAATATCAGCCCCAAAGTCGGCGGCTACATTACCGAGTCTTTTGTTTCCGATAACCAGCAGGTCAAAGCGGGCGATCTGTTGGCCAAAATCGATGACCGCGACTTTGAAGCAGCATTGGATCAAGCCAAGGCTAATTTAGCCGTAAGTCAGGCGGCCATCGACAACCTCCATGCCCAAGAGCAATTACAAAAGACCCAAATCCGCCAGGTCGAAAGCCAAATTTCCTCCGCAAAGGCCGAGTATGACCGCGCCAAGCAACAAGTCGCCCGCACCCGCAGCCTGCTCAAACGCAACTACTCATCACAGGATGAGCTCGATAGCATGACCTCGCACCAGAAGGTGACGGCAGCCCAACTCGAAGAAGCTAACGCTAGCTTCCAGGGTGCCAAAGATCAGCTTGTGGTGATCGCCAGCCAAATCAAACAGGCCGAAGCCGCAGTCACCGAAGCGCAGGCGCAACTAGAACAGGCCGAACTCAACCTTGCCTACACCAATATCTATGCGCCTGTTGACGGTATCGTGGGTAAACGCAGCCTTCGTGTTGGCTTATATGTCCAACCGGGTATGCCATTGATGAGCTTGGTGCCCACTACCAATGTATGGATTGAAGCCAACTTCAAGGAAACTCAGCTAAGCGGGATCCACAAAGGCCAAAACGTTACCGTCGAACTGGATGCTTTCCCCGACCAGCCATTACAAGGTGTAGTCGATAGCTTCTCTCCGGCCACCGGTGCGAAATTTGCACTTTTGCCGCCTGAAAACGCGACCGGCAACTTCACCAAGATAGTCCAGCGGGTACCGGTAAAAATTACCATTCCTGATCCAAAGGCTCTCAAAGGTCGCTTGATCCCCGGCCTATCGGTGGTAGCGACCGTTGATACACGGGGCTAAGTCATGGGCGCTGATATCACAACCAACCAACAGCAACAGACTCAGGCTGTTGAGAGCGAGGCGCTCCATGTGCCCCGCCGCCATTGGATCGCCTTGTTCGGCGGTCTAATTGGCGCGTTCATGGCGATCTTGGATATCCAGATCACCAACTCCTCGCTCAAAGATATTCAAGGGGCACTGTCTGCCACTCTGGATGAGAGTTCGTGGATCTCCACCTCCTATTTGGTGGCAGAGATGATTGCTATACCGCTCAGTGGCTGGCTGTCGAAAGCCCTCGGCAAACGCCGCTACCTGACTTGGACCACGGCGATTTTCACCTTGTCATCCTTTTTGTGTTCGCTTTCTTGGAACATGAGTTCGATGATTGTCTTCCGTGCCATGCAGGGCTTTAGTGGCGGAGCCCTGATCCCCTTGGCGTTCTCGCTGGTTATCCAGCTATTGCCAATCCAGAAGCGTGCAGTCGGTATGGCACTGTTCGGTGTTACGGCCACGTTTGCCCCGTCCATCGGACCGACGTTCGGTGGCTGGCTGACCGAAAACCTGTCATGGCATTACATTTTCTATATCAACATCCCGCCGGCGATTTTGGTCATTTCCATGATCCGCTACGGCCTCGATGACGAACCGCTAAACCTCGGCACCTTGCTCAAAGCCGACTGGTTCGGGATTGTCACCATGGCACTCGGGTTGGGTTGCCTGGAAGTGGTATTGGAAGAAGGTAACCGCGAAGAGTGGTTCAGCTCGAGCTTTATTGTCACCCTAGCGATTATCTCGGGTGTCAGTTTGGTGTACTTCATCATCAATGAACTGCAACACGACAGACCTCTGGTCAACCTGCGGCTATTGCGTGAAAGGCAGTTTGCCATGTCATGCCTGGCCTATCTGATCCTCGGTATGGCACTGCTGGGCTCTATTTATGTCCTGCCGCTGTACCTGACCCAGATCCAGCGATACAACGCGATGGAGATCGGTGAAGTGCTGATGTGGATGGGGTTCCCGCAGCTGTTGCTGTTCCCCATCGTGCCCAAGCTGGTCCAGTTCATCAAACCTAAGTACTTGGTGACATTTGGCTTTACCATGTTTGGCCTGAGCTGCTACGTCAACACCCATATGACAGTGGATTTCGGCGGACAGCAACTAATCCTCTCTATGGTACTACGTGCTATCGGGAGTCCGTTTATCATGGTGCCGTTGTCTCTAGTGGCAATGAAGCACATCAGCAAAGCAGACACGCCGGATGCATCGACCCTGACCAATGTCATGCGTAACCTCGGCGGGGCATTCAGTATCGCGATTATCGCCACATTGCTCGACAACAAAACCCGGGAGCACCTCGGGCACATCAAGGAATCACTACCGAGTGTCAGTACCAATGGCTGGCAGCAGTTGCTGCAACAGAGTGATTTCTTCATCAAGGCAGGTAGCGATGCCAGCACCGCGATGCAGCAGGCTCAGGCTACACTGTTAACGACCATGCAGCGCGACGCCGCCATCATGGCCTACAACGATGTTTTCCTGATGATGACCGCCTTCCTGGCTTTCGCCGCAGTGCTAATCATGTGCATGGATGATTAGAAAGAACCCCTGCTTTGCAAGCGATCAGATGGTCAGGCAACCTATCGGGAATGATTTCAAAACCTACCCGCCATGGACGGCGGGTTGGAGTTACATGGATGTACTCGCACGTTTTTGAAATTATTTCCGGTTGGTTGGCAAAACAGCAGGTGGACTAACAGTTTTACGCCTATCTACGTCAGCAACTGCTCTCCCAATTTATCCACTACCTCGAGTATATGCAGCTGGCTCTCGCGGCTGTACAGCGAGATCCCATCTATCTGCTCTTCCAGATTCACATTGAGATGGCTAATTTGGCTCAAGGTCGAACCTCGTAGGCTAATCGAGAATACCTTCATACCTTTGCGCTTGGCGTTGTGGGCCATGTCCACCACCGCGTTGGTTTCTCCCGACTTGCTGATCAGTACCAAGATACCCGCGTTTGCCATGGTGAGCTGGTGAATATCGGTGATCACCAAATGGGGAATATTGGCGAGGGACAAGAAACGCGACAAGTAATTTACACTGACAATCGATGCACCGCGGGAGTAAAGGTAGACCACATTGGTGGCCTTGAGGCCGGATGCCAGCTTGGCAATGACGGCCTGATCTTGCCCTTCATCTTCCGATGGCGAGCGCTGGCCGGCCAAGTCTGCCGCTAGCTTGTAGCGCAACTCGGTATAGCTGGCATAACCCATTTTCTTGCACACCCGGTTGACCGAAGTCGTGGTGGTCAACGCCTTGGCTGCTATCTCCTTGGCCGAGATCTCGCCCAATTGCTTGGCGTGGCTAATAATAAATTCATAGATAATGCGTTCGGTCCCACGGAAGGTATTCATGTAATTGATGTCATCACGTCATTGGATGGGCGTATTTAATCGCGAACAACGGATGAAAATCCGTGAGTAAGCTCTCAAAAGTATCGTCATACGCACCTTGTACCAAGAAACCATAACGCTTGCCGATCGCCGCTTTTTATACTGTCCACAGTTTAGAACAATGGATATGAAACCATGGCGAAGAAAAAACTGGTCGCAGTAACGGCTTGCCCAACAGGTATCGCCCATACGTTTATGGCGGCAAAGAAGATTCAGAGCTGGGCTGAGAAGCAAGGCTATGAAGTCAAAGTAGAAACGCAGGGCAGTGACGGGGTCAAAAACAAACTGACCGCCCACGACATTGCCAGTGCCGATGCTGTTGTACTGGCTGTCGACGTACCGATTATGGATATGGATCGCTTTGACAATGCCAACCCGCTGCAGGTGCGTACTCAAGAATTGATCAAGCATGTCGATGTCCTGCTGCCGGAAGCCATGAAAAGGGAGAAAGACAAATCTGATTCCGGCGCTGTCCTGCCAATCCAGGAAAAACGCTCTGCCTACCAGGTGTTCATCGGCCACATCATGACCGGCATCAGCTACATGCTGCCAGTTGTCGTGCTCGGTGGCCTGCTGATGGCCGTCGCCAAGATCACCGGTGAGTTCGTTGATATCTCCGGTACCCCGGTCGAAACCCTAGACCGCCTTGGTTTCATGACCATCAAGTTCATGTACCCAATCTTCGCCGCCTATCTCGCCTACTCCATTGCCGGCAAGCCCGCGCTGGTCCCTGCCTTTATCGGCGGGGTGATGAGCGACGAGGTCTACAAACGCTTCTTCGGTATCGAAGTATGGGCCCCTTCGGGCTTCTTCGGTGCCATTGCCATCGGTTTCTTGATTGGTTATCTGGTCCGCTACCTCAACGACACCATCAAGGTGAAGTCCGAACTGACAACCTTGAAAACCATGCTGCTGGTACCGCTGATCAGCGGTGTCGTGATGGTGCTAACCATGGAGTACGTGATCAACCCATTCTTCGGTGCAGTCAACATGGCAATGGTCAAGCTGTTCACCGAGGCTGGTGACGCAGGCCGTGGCATTTACTCGATGGTGATTGCTGCCGGTACCGCCTTTGACCTGGGTGGCCCTATTAACAAAGCGGCTGGCTCGGTTGCCCTTGGCCTTAACGGCATGGGTGAAAACTTCGACCTGATTGCCCGCGAACTCGGTATCGTGATTCCACCTATCGGTGTCGGTATCGCTGCCCTGCTTGATGGCAAATTCCGCCCGCGCGTATTTAGCCGCGAAGAGCAAACCGTCGGCAAAACCTCGTTGATGCTCGGCCTTATCGGTATCTCGGAAGGGGCTATCCCGTTCATTCTGAAAAACCCGAAAATGATCCCGATTATGATCCTCGGCTCGATTATCGGCACCCAATTGGCCGTCGTACTGAATGTATGGCAAAGCCTGCCACTGCCAGCAGTGTGGGGTTGGTTCCTGTCCTCTGATCCGGTGAGCTACACCATCTCGGTCATTGCCGGCTCAAGCTTTATCGCCATTGCCTTGCTGCTTTGCACCAAACCACAGCCCAAAGGCGCTCACTAGCCACAGAGCTAGTTAATAAACCCGTTACAGCAGGCTTCCTATACGGCGAGCTGCAAGAAATATAGGGGGTGGTGAACTCTGCCCCTGTCATACCGAATTAAACCAAAGAAGAGAAGTCAGCATGGCTAAAGTGCATGTTATTCCCCACACCCACTGGGACCGTGAGTGGTACTTCACCCAGCAAGACAGCGATGTGCTTGCTACCTATAATTTCACCAAGGTTATCGAGACACTGGAAAGCCAGTCGAGCTACAGCTGCTATCACCTTGATGGACAATCAGCCATTGTTGAAGACTACCTAAAAGTAATGCCGCACATGCGCGAGCGCATGGCAAAACTGGTCAGCGACAAACGCTTGTTCATCGGTCCTTGGTACACCCAAACCGATACTTTCAACGTTGCTGGCGAATCGATTATCCGTAACCTTAAATACGGCATGCATGTCGCCGAGCAACTTGGCCACAGCATGACGGTCGGCTACCTGCCAGATACCTTCGGCCACAATGCCCAGATGCCAACCCTGTTCAAGGGCTGCGGAATTGACAATATCATCTTCTGGCGCGGTATCGACTACGAACAACAAGTCGAGCGTTCAAACTTCTTCTGGCAGTCACCGGGCGGCGACGACATCATCGCCTACAACCTGGTGCACGGCTATGGCGCGGCGAAAAATATCGTGGCCGAGCCTGCCCACCTCGACAACAAGATTTTCCCTATGGTCGAGAAAATCAAAGCCCTTGCCGGCTTGGACGAGGTACTGATCCCATCCGGTGGCGATCAGGTCAATATCGACCCTAACTTGCCAGACACCCTCGCCAAGGCGACCGAGCGCAGCTCTGCCGGTGACACCTATGTGATTTCGTCGATGGAAGACTACGTCGATTACCTGCGTCACAACAGCAGCGATTTCGACACCTACAGGGGTGAATTCAAGATCCCGCGCTATACCCGAATCCATAAAACTATCGGCTCGGTGCGCTACGACATCAAGAAACTCAACTTCGACATCGAGCAGTTCCTGCTGAAGAAACTCGAACTGGTCATGGCGATTGCCAAGGCGCACGGTATCACCGTCCACACCGAACTGGTCGATATCGCCTGGAAGAAAATCATCGAATGCCATGCCCACGACAGTATGGGTGGCTGTAACAGCGATGCCACCAATGCCGATATCATGCACCGCCTCAAGCAAGCGGAGGAGATCTGCCACGGCCTGTATAACCTGATCGTCAAGGATATTGCCAGCCAGGTGTGTGATGAAAGCGAGGTTATGGTATTCAACAACCGTATCAAACCGTATTCCGGCATCGTAGATATCGTGGTATTCAGCACCTTTGCCGATATTACGCTGGAGCAAAGCGGCCAAACGGTAGTCACTGAGTTAGTCAAACGCGACACGCTCGATGGCGGCAAGGTTATCGAAGTTACCAAGGACGGCGAGAAAGAAGTCCCAGTCCCGCCATATTACCGTTTCGAGCTCAAAGCCAAACTCAATGCTATCCCAGCACTGGGCTACCAGACCCTGCAAGTTTGCGAAGCAAGTACGATGAGCATAGCCAACATCGATACCTCAACCCAGATCGAAAACGATCGCCTGAGCCTTGGTTTGGATAACGGCGAGCTAACCCTGACTGACAAACAAACCGGTCGTACCATCACCAACCTCATCCAGTTTGAAAACCAGGCCGATGATGGTGACTCCTATGATTTCTCACCGCTGGAAGGCGATACACCACTTTACTCCCAGCCGCTGTCACTGCTTGGCAGCCAGCGCGGTGAACTGATGCAGCAAATGACCCTGCAAAGCCGGATTTTGGTACCGCACGACTTGGAAGACCGTCGCCAGGGCGATGCCAACAGCGAAATCGTATTCAAGTTGACGTTCACCCTGCATCACGGCGAGCGCAACCTGCAAGTCGACATTGACACCATCAACCATGTCAAAGACCACCGGGTAAGGGTACTAATCAACAGCGACATTATTACCGCTAGCTCTATCAGTACCTTGCCGTTCGCGACTATCGAGCGCCCGGTTGCCCCAGTGCTATTTGACGCTGAAGAAAACTGGCGTGATCGCTATCGCGAATGTCCTGTCGATATCGAAACCACTGAGGGTGCTGTTGCCATCACCAATGGGTCTGCCAACCAAAGCAAAACTCAACAAAATAAAGCCCTTATCATCAACGGTCGCGGGATCAAGGAATACCAAATCCTCAAAAACGCCCACAACAGCCAGCACGATAAAATTGCCCTGACCCTGTTCAAGGCAGTTGGTTACCTAGGCAAGGATGATCTGCTGTGGCGTCCGGGGCGTGCATCGGGGATCAACAACACCGTGGTATACACGCCAGATGCCCAGTTGCAGCAATCCATGCGCTTCAGTTTTGCCATTGCCATGACAGAGACGGCATCACACCAGACGATCCGCGAACTGGAGACCGACTACCTCAACCAGCCGTTTTGCTACCAGAGCCAACGTCTCAACAGCTTTGAGAACCGCCTCGAACGCTTCCAGGTCCGCTTTGATGCAAAGCCAATGGCCAAACAATTTAGTCTGCTGAAGATTGAAGAAGAGCTTGAACTGTCGAGCGTGTCGCACTCTTTCTACGATGACAAAGCATTGGTTGTGCGCCTATTCAACCCAACAGACCAAGCCATCACCTTGGATATGTCGCAATTCGACAGTTTTGCCGATATCGCCATCGTCAACTACCGCGAACAACTGCTTGCCGGTGCCGAGCCTGTTGTTGCCCCGAACAATACCATCGACCTGCGTGTGATCTGCGCGGTTGCTACAACCTCAGACAAGGAAAATTGCTAATGTTTGCCCAGACTATTACCCAGAAAGTAGCCGAAATTTACGGCCAAGAGCAAGCGCCGCAGATCACCAAGCAGATCCTTGCGCTTATCGACAAATGGCAGGGTAAGGCCCCTGCCTACCCAGCCTGGGTGGACCAGACCACCAGCTACCTGATCACCTATGGCGACAGCATCAGTGAGCGCGGCAAGCCGACTTTAGCAACCATGAAAGCGTTCGCCGACAAATACCTGAAAGGGGCAATCAGCAATATCCATATCCTGCCGATGTTCCCGTACACCTCGGACGATGGTTTTAGTGTGGTTGACTACCGCAAGGTTGATCCCAACCTTGGCGATTGGGACGAGCTCAATGCCCTTGCCGAAAACTTCAACCTGATGTACGACTGTGTGATCAACCATATCTCCAAGAGCAGTGATTGGTTCCAGGGTTATCTGGCCGGCGATGAGCGCTACCAGGATTACTTCGTCGAATCTGACCCTAGCCTGGATTACAGTAGTGTCACCCGTCCCCGTGCCCTGCCGCTACTGACGCCGTTTACCAAAGCCAACGGCGACATCGCACACGTCTGGACGACCTTCTCAGACGACCAGATCGACATCAACTTCGCCAACCCACAAATCTTGCTGGAAAGTATCGATATCTTGCTGATGTATGCAGCCAACGGCGGCCGCTCTATCCGTCTCGATGCGATTGGCTTTATCTGGAAGGTACTCGGCACCAGTTGTATCCACCTACCTCAGGCCCATGACATCATCAAGCTGTGGCGCCTGGTACTGGATATCGCTGCCAACGGCACGCTACTGATCACCGAAACCAATGTACCCCATCCGGAAAACGTCGCTTACTTCGGCGACGGTGACGAGGCCCATATGGTCTATCAGTTCCCGCTGCCACCACTGACCCTGCATGCCTTCCTGTCACAGGACAGCACAGTGTTGAGCCAGTGGGCCAAAGGGCTAACCCGTGAGGCGATGGATAACCTCAGCGCAGGGCGCCAGACCACCTATTTCAACTTCCTTGCCAGCCACGACGGTATTGGGGTACGCCCTACCGAAGGGATCCTGACCGATGCCGACCGCCAGTTCATGTGCAGCGAAGTGGAACGCAAGGGCGGCAGGGTCAACTACAAGCACAATGGAGATGGAACCCAGTCACCGTACGAGCTCAATATCAACTACCTCAGTGCGATCACCGAGCCAAGCGACACAGATCATGACAAGGCACGCAAATTCCTTGCTGCGCAATCTCTGTTGCTGTCGTTTATCGGCGTACCGGCGATCTACTACCACAGCTTCCTCGGCAGTGAGAATGACATTGCGGGCATGGAAACATCCGGCATCAACCGCCGAATCAACCGTGAAAAGTTCAGCCTCGGCGAATTGGAAGAAGAGCTCAATACCCAAGGTTCATTGCGCCAGCAGGTATACGGTGAAATGATCAAGCTGCTCAACCTTCGCCAGCAACACAGTGCGTTTTCACCGCTTTCCAAGCAAACCGTATTAAACCTAGGCAAAGGCGCGTTTGGTTTGATCCGTGGTGAAGGCGAAGAGCGCGTTACTTATGTTCTCAACCTGACCAGCCAACCCCAGCAAGTAAAACTGGCGCAGGGCGGGACCGATTTGATCAGCGGTGAAGCCTTCACTGCAGAGCCAACACTGGCACCGTACCAGTTTATCTGGCTGGCACCTAACGCCAAACAGCAGCATGAACAATAAGGAGCAGACCATGAAACTGGCCCAACTAACCTCACCTGATTTGATCATGCTCGATGCCGTATTCGATGACAGAATTACCGCTATCGAAACCCTGACCGATAAAATCGATCAGGCCGGCAAGCTGACTGACCGCCAGATGTTCCTTGATGCAGTGCTAAAACGCGAAGAGGAAGGCCCGACCGCACTTGGCGAATACCTCGCCGTGCCGCACGGTAAATCCGAAGCCGTCACCGAGCCGGTGTTTGCCTGCGCCTTTGTCAAAGACGAGTTGCAGTGGCAGGGCCTCGATGGCGACGAGCCGGCCAATATGATTTTCCTGCTGGCCATCCCGCCAGCAGAAGCCGGCTCGACCCACATGGAGGTGCTGACCACCCTAACCTCGTCACTGGTTGACGATGATTTCAGGGACCAGCTATTGGCTGCACGCACCCAAGCTGAGGTGATGGCGTTGTTTGGCGCAGGTGAACTAAATGGTGAAGATGACGCTGAGCAAGCAACCACCACCAGCCCTGATGCTGAACCGATCGCAGCGGCAGCAATGCAGGAACAACCGCAGGAAGAACCGCATAGCAGCAAAGCCTACCCGTTGGTACTGCTGGTTGGCTGCGCCATTGTATTCCTGCTGTTTGCGATGATGTAAGTTCATCAGACCAATCCCCCAACCAAAGCTCAAACCTATAAACAGGCTCTTCATAGAGCCTGTTATCTTTCAAATCATTACAATCAAATTATCAGCGCAGCCCTCTCGCCTATTGCCGCTTTTCCTATCGCCCTATAAGCTTTACGGAGAAACCGTGAAAAGGACTAGCACCATGGAAACGCTCACCATCGCCCAACTGGGTAACCCAGTGTTGCGCGAGCACGCCACACCACTGTCGGCTGCCCAATATCAGGAGTTCGCTCCTTTCTTCAATGCCCTTCAACTAAAGATGTTGGAGAGTAATGGCGTAGGTATCGCCGCGCCGCAGGTCAGCGAGTCCATCCGTGCGTTTATCGTGGCATCCCGCCCTAATCCACGCTATCCCGATGCGCCTATGATGGAGCCAACCCTGATGCTCAATCCGGAGATCACCTGGGCCAGCGAAAGCATGGAAAAAGACTGGGAAGGCTGCCTGAGCATTCCGGGGATCCGCGCCCTGGTCAACCGTCACTCTCACATTGAAGTGCGTTATGACACCTTGGACGGCAAGGAAGTCAAAACCCAGATGGAAGGCTTCATTGCCCGGATTTTCCAGCACGAGCTGGATCACCTCAACGGCATGGTATTCCTCGATAGGGCAGAAAAGGCCGATTACTACACCGAGGCCGAGTACCTCAAACTAACAGCGAAAAGCTAATGTTCACTGCAGCCCAATTATGTAAAAATACCCGAGTTACAACTATTGCAACTCGGGTACTTATACTGGTGCTAACTGGTTAGCTTAATTAAAAGCGACCAAACGAACTTCTCGCCCTATCTTCTAATCCACCAAATGGACCAGCCGAACTGCCATCATCCTCATGCTGCAAACGGCTTTCGTTAATAATATGCAAGCGGTACCTGCCAGGGGCCTGTACTGAACTCTCATCACTGAAAGTCTTTAGATAAGCTACAACAGCTGCTTCTTCTGTTGGTGTCAAACCAAGGTTACCCACACCGAAACCGGCGAAATTATCTGAGATTTCTGGCTCAGGCCAACAGTTATTGGCAATAGCATCTTCCACCTCTGTAATATGCGGCGCACATTGTGCTTTTATGCTTGCCGTATTATAGAAATGAACGAGTTGCTCTAAGCTCTTGAAATAACCATTATGGGTGTACGCTTTAACAAACCCAGCATGCGGGCGTTTGTCGACGTTACGCAGCGTAGGCACTTTATGTTCACCACGATGACCCGGGTTACCCGTTACCGCTTCCAGGCCAATATCAGCCGAAGGATCGCCGGGAATATTATGGTTCCTTGGTACACCAATGTTGAAGTATCTGTCATTGGTGTAACGCTCTAACTCTCCTTCACCAAGGTTGGTGAAATCACTGCGGTGGCAGAACGAGCAACGAGCCCCGCCAAATCCAGGACGATCAACACCAGGCCCGGCTAACCCATAGAATAAATCGTGACCATGGTTTTCCTGATCCGTAAAGTCATCCAATGGGAACTTACCATCAGCATCGTTTCTCAAGGCGATATCTCGCTTGGAATCAAAAGGATTGTTCTCTTTGGACATCTGCCAGGCAGAAAGGGCAATTGCAAAGCGGGCAAAAGTTCTATCAATTTGCTTCTTGCCACACTTAATCCCTGTGCCCCAAGCATACTCATACAGCTGATCGCCCCATATAGTTTCATCTCTGACTTGTTTACAAACAGCTTGCTTAGTTGGCAGAGCTTGCTCAACTGGATTGATAAACGGGCTGGCATGAGCCTGATCAGATAGTGGGCCTATGTACTTACGGTACATAGTTTCGTATTCATTTCCGACGCCTGAAAACGGATCGATATTATGAAATGCTTCAATCAAGTTACCTTCAGCCCGCCCATTCCAAAATGCCCCTCCACACGGTGCAGGGAAAGGAGCGCCTGGAGGAGGAGGACAAGCAACATCAAAATTAACCAAACCAGTGACTTCGAAATTTTCTTTGAGGAATTGTGCGTACTGGTTAGTCGGCGGCTTCAAATTACCGACGCCTACGCCATCTGAGCCCGTTACCGCTACATCGGTTTCATTTACAGATGAGTCCCCTGTGGTCCCCCCCGCATTACCAGCATGGCAAGTCGCACATGACATATTTTGGTTTAATGAGATATCCTCAAAGAAAAGCCGTTTGCCCAACTCTTCAAGGTACGTTAGTTCATCTGCTAGTACATTACTTGAAAAAACACCGGCACTCATGATGCCTAAGAGGATCGGGATAGATTTTTTATCTATTCCCTTTTTATTTGTTGTTAACCTAGCCAATTTATTACTCATCAATAAGCTCCAACTACTTATATTTTTATAATTAAAAGCAACTGACTTTAATAAAAAGCCAGTTTTTATTTAATTCAAAAC
>NZ_JACSOF010000113.1:0-22188 GCF_014349205.1 Photobacterium sp. BZF1 | reverse complement strand
CCATTTGGTTTTTTTTTTATCAAGAAGTAAAAAGACAAACCACATCTATCGTAATGAAATAAAATATAAAGTTTTAGACTTATCCCTCCCCTTCATCAGTATCTTGTGTACGATCTCTATCCTGATCACTTACTTGCGCAGCAGCATTGCTGCACAAGTAAGCCTAGAGTCATTTGATGAGAAGATTAGTGCTTATACCTAAAGGTATTACTATCATCAATAATTTCAATTTTGACCTGCGCCAAGCCTTTATTGATATCACCTATTTGAGCAAATGACCTATGTGAAAGATCAATGACTCGGCCTTTAGCAAAAGGGCCACGATCGTTGATTTTAACATCTACAGATTTGTTATTAGCGGTATTTGTCACCCTCACGATAGTCCCGAAAGGTAAGGTTCGATGGGCCGCTGTATTGGCTCTCATATTAAACCGCTCACCACTTGCAGTAAGCTTGCCGTGGTATTTATTACCGTACCACGAAGCTTGGCCAGCAAGCTGGTGTGACTTGGCATAGCTACGTGTTTTTTCATCAACTGCCGTCGTTGACGAACAACCTGCAAGCAAAGTAAAGATAAGAGCTGTAAAAAGGAGTTTGAATTTTGTCATGTCGTGTTTGTCTGTGACTTATTAAAGGGTTAAAGCGCGCACAATGCAAAAATATGCTCATCAGAGATGATCCACCCATTTTGCCATGAGCTGTGTCCCTTTTGGTCAAGGTTAGGAAAGACTTTGGAGTAAAAACAATAAATTCACTATAAAGACTAGTACTCAGCTTAGATTAAATGCAACTAAACGCCCCTATGACTTTAAGCACCAAACTATTTTTCATTGAGTAACAAAATGAAATAAATACCGCATTGACCCTTGTGTCGTTCCAGACTTTATCCTCTCGAGCACTCCGTTAAACACAATCTTTCAGAAATTTAGGTGGTACAAAATGGGTGTTGGTTCTACTGACGGAATCGATCTTGAAAATAAAAGTATAGGAATGGCGCTGACCAAGTTCGCCGTGCCTTCTATCTTGGCCGTATGGGTCTTCGCACTCTATACCATGGTAGATGGAATGTTCGTCGGTCGAGGGGTTGGCCCCGAAGCGCTGGCTGCGGTGAACTTGTCACTCCCTTTCATCAATATCATGTTTGCCATTTCCATCCTGATCACTATCGGCGCGGGTACACTGGTCGGTAAGCTCAAGGGGGAAGGGAAAATTGGTCAAGCAAGCGAAATCTTCTCCCAGGCTATTTACTTCTTAGCTGGGTTCGGTGCGCTAGTGTGCTTCCTGGCTTTCATTTTCGTCGAGGATGTTGCCTACCTGATGGGTGCGCGTGGCGAGTTGATCCCTATGGTTGCCGAGTATCTGGGTACCCTGCTGTTTTTCCAAACCTTCTATCTGATGGCCTATTCCATGGAAGTGTTTGCGAAAATTGATGGTTTCCCACAACGTGAACTTGCCGCCATTTTGTGCGCTGCCGTGACCAATATCATCTTGGACTATGTGTTCATTATTCAATGGGGCTGGGGTCTTCGTGGTGCTGCTATCGCAACAGGTTCAGCGCAAATGCTGCAAATGTGTTTGCTCATTCTTCACTACCGTAGCCGCTCGAGTAACCTGCGCTTTGTTAAAGTGATGCCTAAGCTCAAGAACATTATCCAGTATGTGAAGATCGGTACCCCTGACTCAATTACCGAGATGTCTGCCGGCTTCGTGCTGATGGCATTCAACAATGCAATCTTGTTCCATTACGGTACCGCCGAACTGTCTGCGTTCAGTGTTATTGGTTACATCAACAACTTCATGCTGATCACCTACATTGGCCTGACCCAAGGTATGCAGCCGATTGTTACCTTCTCGCGTGGTAAGAAAGATCACGGCAGTATCCTTGCGGTTGCCCTGCTGACGGTAAAAGTCGCCCTGTTGATTGGTGGTATGTCAGCGCTAGTCGTATTCTTCTTCGGTGACAACATTGCAATGGGCTTCCTAGAAGATCCGGAACTGGTTGCTATGTCTCACCAGTATATGAAGATATTCTCGCTCGGCTTTATCTTTATGGGGGTCAACACGGTTATCTCTGGCTTCTTTACAGCTCTGGAAGCACCTAAGCGTGCAGGCCTTATCTCGCTAATGCGCGGCTTCATTATGGTTATGCTGTTCCTATCACTGCTTCCGATGTTCTTTGGCTCAGATTCCATCTGGTGGGTAACGGGCGCGGCAGAATTAGTCACCGTATTCGTAGCTATCATCATGTTCGCCAGGAAGATCAGCTTCCACCGTATCGGTCAGCCTGTTGGTGCTACGACCTCATAATCAATCACCGCATAATCAACCAAACTCCCTCTCGCAGGCTTTCCTGTGGGAGGGAACTGATTCGCTACACCTCCCCTCAATTTCTTCCATCCAATAATCTTGATTACGGTTAACAATTTTCCATGATTTGATTTGACCTTATTTCACTGGCGCGAGTAAGGTTTAAGTAACACATAATAAAAATAAGGCGCTAATTGTGGATGGGAATACGCTGTTTCATTATACCTCTACAGATGGATTACTGGGCGTTATGCTCAACAAGGAGATCTGGTTTACCGACTATCAGTTCTTGAATGACAAAGGTGAGTTTAAAAAGGCGTTGCACGCCCTCACTGCTCGACTGCGTGACTCGGAATACGCCCCGTGCAATAGCGTCCTTGAAATGTTCCTGCACCAAATCGAAACCCTGCATTCCATGTGCGTCTGTTCTTTTTCCGGTACCAGTGACTCACTCACCCAGTGGCGCTTTTATGGTGATGACTGTCGGGGAAGTTGTATTGGCTTTCGCTCCGATGTGCTAAAGAACAACACCAGTGACAGCCCCACAATGACCACATCCTCCCATTATTTCAGCGGCACCCTAATGCTGAGTGAAACATTCAAATGCAGTTACCAACCGCTGCACAGCTACATTGATGAAACCCTTCATCAGTTCAAAGAGTTATTTGATTACTTCAATACCTTGGAATTACCGGATCAACGAGAGCAGCAATACGCGCTGGAAGCCTTGGCCCCCCACTACAAATCAGCATTATTTTCGCTACTCAAGAGGCTATTTGCCTGGAAACACCACGACTTTATCAACGAAGACGAATCGAGGGCTATCGCGTTAGTCCCGCTCTGTGAACTGAGCTACCGGGTCAACCGGAACTTGATCACCCCCTACTACAAACGAACCCTAGAAGATGTGTTTTCGATGGAGTCAATCAAGGTGATTATCCTCGGCGCAAAATCCGACAGGAGAAATTCACTGGCCATTTCTAGTTTGACTTCGCAATACGGTGAACAGGCCTTGCTATGGGGTGCCAATGCCAAAGAGTTATCAGAGATAAGGCCAGAGACCTATGAAGATGTCGGCCAGTGTGCAAGGCATAAGACGCAATATAATTAACACCAGTCTTAACCCGCTTAATTAAAAAGGCCTCTCAGTTGAGAGGCCTATGTTCATTTACAGCTGAACCATAAAAGACTTATCGAGAGGAATACGGAACTCCTTGCCCATCATGTCGTAGACATTGAAGCGGACAGTATTCCAGTTATCTTCAAAATTATACTCAAACACACTGTCACCGGTTTCAAGGCTCTGGGTTAGGGTCCACTCTGTCGCGTAGCCCATCATGCCATTACCAAAATCCATATAAGGTGCGTCGGCAGGTACTCGGTATGGCACTGTCGATAGTTTCATCATACCGTTATGGACACTCGTAGGTTCAGTCAATTTGCTCATGAAGTAACTCGCATGCACGTAACGGCTGTGGGCATTACCATTACCGATAGAACCGTAGTCTGTATCACGGTCTGCATCTACCCAACGGGATTCAACCTCTTTACGCATATCGATATGCTGCTGCAGGGAAGGATCGTTGGTCATTACCATCGCATCTTCACCACGGTAGGTATGTAGTCCATCTTCGTCCATCTCAATAACTAGACGGTCACCACTTTTATCCGTTACCGACCAGTGCAAGTTCATTTCCATCGGCATGCCTTCAAGGCTCAGGCGGCCAAAATCAAGATCCGGGAGCGCTTTGACGACTTCTTCAACCGAGGCATAATTGGCTAGCAGGTACTCACCGAAAGTGAACTGGGTGATTTGCGAACTCTTGGTGGCAGGTTCCATCACCATTGATGGGTAGAACAAGGTGTTCACCTGCAAGCCTTCACTGTTTACACCGTCACCGACTAATTCACCGTAGGCGAAAACGGCAACAACATCATATTTAACCTGATACTCATCGCCCATCCCATTACCTTGGATAGAGCGCATTTCCCCTTTGTTGATATTGCCCAATACAGGTTTGGTCGATTCAACCCAGTCCATGGTGCGGGTTGTCATGGTGCCCAGATCGGTATTCCACGCAATAGAGGTACAGGCATCGGCAACACTGGATAGTGAACCAGCGACAAGGACAGCGAGGGCAAGTGTCTTATATTTCATGTTTGCTCCAATTTCACGTTTAGTTATGTCATTGACTTTAAAACGACAATACAAAACGTAGAAATCAGGTCATGAGGATTTGATCCTCATTAGATACCATAATCATGGCTATGTTGGCGGAGCAGGGCTATCGCCTCTTTGGCCACCGGACCGAAGAAGGCGTTTCGTTGCCAAATATTGAGTGGAAACTGCAAGGTACTGTTGATTTCATCCAGTTCAATGGTGGCCAATTGCCCGGATTGCACATGTGGTTCGGCACAATGTCGTGGCACGATGGCCCACCCTTCCCCACTGAGAAGCAAATGCATCAGCACGTCAATGCTGCTGATTTCTTCGGCGTGGTTCGACAAGGTGAGTGTCTTGGCGAGGCCTGAAGTTATGTAGTCTTCAAGCAATAGCTGCCTTGCCCGCTTCAGTGCTTTGAGATCAGTGAGTTGGTTATATTTCATATAATCAGGCGTTGCACAGAGCACGAAAGGCATATTGAGCAAATAAGTAAACTGGATGAAGGTTGTCGCCTGACCTGAGGGGACTAACATGATTGCCATATCAGCCTCCCCTTCACTGAGAGCTATCCTCACATCCTCAATATTTTTTTGTCGCCAATGGACCTTAACCATAGGGAACTTAGTACGAACGCCTTTCATCACATCGGTAATTAGCCCCATCGGCACCAGCGAACTGTGGTATATGGTGATCTCACTTTCTATCCCCCGCTCACGGTTTTGGCACAACTGCTCAAATGACCGGGTCGTCTCTGCCAAATTTTTTGCATGTTGATAGAGTACTTGGCCTTCTTCCGTAAGCTGGGGATAGCGACTGGTACGGTCAAAGAGTTCCATATTGGTTTCGATTTCTAGGTTAGTTACCACTTGGCCTAAAGTTGTACGGTGCTTTCCCAGTTGCTTCGCTGCGGCGCTGAAAGAGCCACAATCTGCAACGGCAATAAAAGCTTTTATTTGTTCATAGCTGATATTCATACAACCTTCACTTAGTCCACACTCTACCCAAAAATCTTAGCCACCAATTACCACTTAAATATATCGCTAAAAAGCAGAATACCCACTGAATTATGTATGACTTACTGTCTTATTTCCTGGCTCTCTTGTTTAATCATTTTAATTCCGACAATGGCAAATCCAAGCTCCAAGAAGAGATAGACAACCAACAACCAATGCGGTATTCCATCGACAATTAAACTGCCTACCCGGCCTATTGCCAATCCCAGCATAAATATAACTAGGCTATACAACGCGTGAAGCTTGTACTTTTGGGTTAAAGCTCCCACCAGCCAAAACAAAGCTAAAGCCATATACAGCCCCATAATGGCACGAAATATATGAGTAACATTTGTTGGGGTAGCATCGATATCAAACAGGTAACGCAGTGATATTTCTGGAGCAACACCGTAAGAAAGGGAAATGGGCGTCAATCCACATGCTGCAACCAGTAAAAATATACTTTGTGGTTTCATAGTGTTTTTGAGTTAATCAAACAATGCCAACAAGCATAGTCGGTGTTTTATGCAACCGTCACTGGATGACTCAATAACACCACCACTTCCACATGTTCCGTATGGGGAAACATATCAAACCACTGTAACTGCTTAACCTCATACGGCTGCAAATTGAGTAAGTCCTGCTTCAATGTCTCAGGATTACAACTGGAGTAAATAATATAGCTCGGCGCCAATGAGATAAGTTGCTCGGTTAATGCTTGCCCCAGCCCACGACGTGGCGGGTTAACCAACACCAACTCAGGTGCACGCCCTTGCAACTGGGAGAATTGGGCAGAATCCAATGCATCAAACTCGAGGTTATTAATTCCAATCTGTGCCGCTGAAAACTTGGCACTAGCAATCGCTTCAGGTTCAATCTCGATGCCCACAGCACGCTCGACATCACCTGCACAGTGCAAGGCAAAGCCACCTACGCCGCAGAATAAATCCCACATAGAACGAGGGGCAAGTTCCCTGACCCACTGACGCGCCGTCGCATATAGTTGCTCTGCAACCTTCGGGTTGGTCTGGAAAAAGCTCTTTGGCCGGATCACCAATGGTACACCGTTAAATTGTTCGACCAAATGCTGGGCATCGGTAAGGAATATCTCTTCCTCACCTTCCAAACGCGCCATATGAACTGGCTGTAGGTTCACCGATACAACCTTTATTTGGGGCCAATCAATAAGCAATTGCTCAATGTTTGCTTCAATCCGCGAAAGTGCATTTCGACTTTGCATCACAAACCTCAGCATGTACTCGCCCTTGCATTCAGTTCTGGTCAACAGGATGTATTTGAGTTCACCCTTCTTTTTCACCTTGTTATAAGGCGGAATACCCGCCACTCGAATCCATGTCTGCAAATAGGCCAATAATGCCTGCATGTCTTCTGGGTACAGTGGGCAATCACATAAACTAACTGGCTGGTTATTCGGACCATCTATCCCCAACACTGGCTGATGCGCAGCACCGAGCACAACCATTTTAGCCTTGTTGCGACATCCCGTTTCCTCACTGGCAACAACGGGTAGCCATTGCTGTGGCATGACAGTTGAGAGCAGTTGTTTAAGCTTTTCATCTTTTTGCTGGATTTGCTGCGGGTAAGGCATACCCGACAAGGAACAGGACTGGCAGCGCTGCTGCTCAAAGTGAGAACATTGCATGGAATTACGACTAGTGGAGAAAAGCCGCTAGTCTATTCCTTTCGCCGAAAAGCACCATTTGGGTTATGGATAGTCACAACAAGAAGAATTTATTGAAAAACGCCCCAGCCTTCTCCAGCCTGCGTAGCATAGAAATCCCATTTATATTATGGACAATAATATCCATAATCATTGGAGTTTCTGACTCTTTCCCACTACCTGCCAAACCTTCATTATACTTTTCATCAAACATACGGTTCGAGGTCATCATGAAAGCAGTCGGTTATCAGCGCAATCTACCAATCCAAGACGAAGCATCACTACAGGACATTACGTTAGACACGCCAACGGCGACAGGCCATGACTTGCTGGTTGAAGTTCAGGCTATCTCAGTTAACCCTGCGGATTATAAGATACGCCAAGGTGTGCCTGCTGAAGACGGTAGCTGGAAAGTTATTGGGTGGGACGCTACGGGTATCGTAAAAGCCGTCGGTGAGAATGTGACATTATTCAAGCCAGGCGACAAAGTCTGGTATGCCGGTGATATTTCTCGCTCAGGTAGCTATGCCGAAATGCAGTTGGTCGATGAGCGTATTGTTGGCAAGATGCCTCAATCTCTCTCTTTTGCTGATGCTGCTGCCCTGCCGCTCACTTCGATTACAGCGTGGGAACTGCTATTCGACCGCCTCAATGTCGTCAGAACAGACCCGAACAAACGTATTCTTGTCATCGGTGCTGCTGGCGGTGTTGGCTCAATTATGGTGCAGTTAATCAAGCAACTTACCGACCTAGAATTGATTGCAACCGCTTCCCGTCCCGAGACCATTGATTGGCTCAAGGACTTGGGTGCTGACCATATCATCAACCACCGCAACCCTTTGGGTGATGAGTTTGAAAAGCATGGCCTTGCTGAGGTTGACTATGTGGTGAGCCTCAACAACACCGAACAGCACATTGGTGAAATCGTAAAGGTCATCAAACCCCAAGGTCAATTTGCCTTGATTGATGATCCGGCATCGTTAGATATTGTTCCCTTCAAGACCAAATGTGTGTCGATTCATTGGGAATTAATGTTTACCCGTTCGCTGTTCCAAACAGAGGATATGCAAGAACAACATGAATTACTCAACGAAGTATCCGCGATGATCGACAATGGTGATATCAAGACCACTGTAGGTGATCACTTCGGTCAGATCAATGCAGCAAACCTTCGCAAAGCCCATGAGTTTTTGGAAACTGGCAAAGCGAAAGGCAAGATTGTATTGGAAGGGTTTTAAGCGATTACCCGAGTAGTATCAAATGAATCAACGGGCGCTCATTATGACATTGAGCGCCCGTTTTTATTATGGCTATTAACTAGCGATACATCGATGCATAGCCGAGCACATGGCTTACCCAGCGTGGTGGATCGCCAATGTCATCTTGGAATGCCTGAATAAACTCCCGTACCAGTGGGGTTTGCTTACGGTGTGGATATACTGCATACACCGCTTTGTCTTTGCTGGAGAGCACATAATCCGTCAGCAGGGTTACTATCCCCTGCTCGCCGATATTTTGGTTGAGGTTGTAAAGGTCAATCACCGCATAGCCCAAGCCATCCCTAACGCCAGCAACCATCATCCGCACGTCACTGACCTTGTAGCTGCCTTTCATCTTGTAGCTTTTGAAGTTGTCACCATGCGGGTTTTCACTTATCACTAATTGATCTAGGGTGGTATCGGCATTGCTGTAAATCACAGCAGGCAGTTCTACCAATTCTTCCGGCGTAGTTGGTCTGCCATGACGCTGCAAAAACGCTTCAGAGGCGATAATTGCAAAGTGGGTATTGGCAATTTTTTTTGCGATCAAGTTAGACTCTGCCAGCTTACCTATCCGGAAGGCCAAGTCGTAATGGTCGGCAATAATATCGGCCTTTTTATCATCCAGCGACAGAGTCACATTAACGTCAGGGTATTTCTGCATAAACTGGGAGATAACCGGTTGCAGGTACTCCTGACCAAGAAAAACCGGCGAGGTAATTTTAATTGTCCCTTTAGGGGTCGATTGGTAGGAATCAGCAATATTGTGAATGTTATTGAGCGTGTCTATCAGCACATGAGCCTGCCCCAGAATCTCTTCACCAGCCGGAGTGAGTGCAAACGAACGGGTTGACCGGTTTAGCAACTGAACCCCAAGGCTCGCTTCGAGCTTTTTGATTTGCTTGGAGAGCGAGGAGTTATCCATATCGTGCAGGGCGGCAGCTTTTGAAAACGATCCCTGTTGGACAACATCGAGAAACAGAGACAGCTGGTTGGTGATGGACATTGAGAACCCTTATCCATGGACGGTAAGACAGGTATTTTCAAGCATAACAAAACCATGGCGAAGAGAAAAAGCTAAGTGCCACAATCATCACCATTGTGGCACTTTAACGTTATCGGGATAAGTCGTAGCGGTTCTCGTAATCACTCAAAGTATTACAAGGGTATGGGAAGTCCTCGATATCAGTGCCGTTTTGATAGAACGCCCACCCCAGTTTACCGAGTTTTAATTTCCCTGCCTTGGCATCGTCTTCATCCCACTCACAAATAGTGTCTTCGATGATGCTTTGTGTATCGTTCAACCCTAGTTCCGGCAACTGTCCTAGCTCAGCGGTTGTTTTGCCGCTATCCCCCAGCACATAGTCGTCTGACAGGCTGACCATATAGCGTGAGGCATCAAGTACTACCTGTACATATTCTTCAATGGTATCGGCATCAGATACTTGAATAACATCGCGCAGTTCTTCTGCCCAGTAATATTCCAGGAATGGGATTGATGCTGCACTGCCTTTGTGCCAACCAATATCACGGGTATAGTAAACAAGCGCACGGTAATCATCGTTGATGAGGCCATTTGGATTTTCAGCACTCGCATACCCTAGGTCTTGTGGCAGATCGCTTGGCTCAATCGCATTACCGTTATCGAACAAATAGACATTTTTGGTTTCTTGCATCTTCTGCCAAAACGTTGCCATATCGGAGCGGGTGTTATCAGCATCAAAGGCGAAGTTTTCATCTACCCGAACCAATATTCGGGTGTCTTTGCCGCCACCTTCCATATCATGAAAACGGCTGAAAGTATGGTGGCCGTCCGTTAGGTAAAGGGCACCATCCGGTCCCACGATAACCGTGTTAACCCACCCCATAATGCGTTCTACACCGTTTTGGTCTTGAGATATTTCACCGTCAGATTCACGAGGGTCTTTACATCCAAAACTGTCAGGGTCGTTAAAGTCGCTGTTCTCATCGAAGAATTCTACGGAATCACGAAGGCCGTAGGTTTCACAAAATTCTTCAAAAAGTTTCTTTTGCTCAAGCTGCCAGCGGCCAAGCTTATAGCCATTCTGTAATTGGCCTATCGTCTTTTGCGTCGGCATAAGATCGCCAACACTTACCCAGTGTACTTCGCCAGCATTAAAGCGGAGATATTCTTCTTTGCCTTTTTCACCAAGGTTTATATTACCCTCATTGCTATTGCTGCTACATCCAGCCAAAAGACCTGCAACAACGAACGCCAATACCGCTTTTTTCATCTCAACCCTAAATCTATTTGATAGTAAAATTCGATAAAAAATACTAATTCAGTTTAATGACGTATTTCTTACAGAACCTTTAAAACCGATTGCTAAAGATAAGTAAAAAATTGACCTTAAATATCTGTTGTTCTCTATTTTTCACTAGCGTCATTTTACGTTGGGGGACAATATCTTTGATATGTGATGTACGTTTACAGCTATCACTCTATATGCACCATAAGTGCGTCAAATCAGCTCAGTGGTCATTACAATGGACAGTGTGGAAAAAATATTGCTGTTGAGACACCCAATGAATTGTATTGCTACCCAACAATGCATAAGGAAGCCACCAATATGTCTAGATTTTACGTATTTATCTTGCTTTTCCTATCTTCCTTCAAAGCCTATTCTATTGGCTTAAACTTCAATGATGTCGCCGATCAGGCGCTGCTGAGGCAAGTAACCACCATCGAGATTCTTTACGCCTTACAGCCTCACGTTAATTGGGAGGAAACCCAAACCTATCGGGCCCCTTCTAAATTAGACAATGGTAATGATATGTGTGCGTATCAAAATATCATGGAATGCGAGCAGAAGACCGAGATCCATTTTGCGATAAAGCTTTTCAATTAGACTTAATTTCTTTCTTGGGGAGAGTTGTCGCTCCTAATTTGGAGCGACATATACATTGCTTTGATACTTTGCCAAATACCTACTTCGACAAGAAAGGAATCGTTTTTTGGCTAAATGGTTCGAGAGAAGGAAATAAACTGTCAAAATCACCGTTAAATCCAAACCATTCTGCCAATGAAGCATTAACCTGATCGGCGGCGATCTCAGGGATCAAACGCCCATTGTTGTAGTCATATTCACTGCCCGGTGTTAAATCCGGCCACTTACCATAAGCCTTGCCCCCATTAACTGCACCGCCCATCACCAACTGGTGCCCTGCCCAACCATGGTCGGTGCCAGTATTATTCGCCATAAGGCGGCGACCAAAGTCCGACATGGTAAAGGTCGTCACGTTATCCAGCATGTTGATGCCTTTTAACTCTTGGTAAAAGTCGGCCATCGCATCAGAAAGTTGCTCTAATAGCGAATGATGGGCATTCTTTTGGTTATGGTGGGTATCAAAGCCGCCAAGACCAACAAAGTAAATTTGTCGGTGATGACCCATTTCAGCATGCTTTTCAATCAGCTTAGCTGTGGTGTGAAGCTGCTCACCCAATGACGAGCGAACCGTATCATCGTCTTCCTCTCCCAGCAGCCCAGCCAACTCTTCATTTTGCAAGTATCGGCTCGACATTACGTCGATATAGTTATCTTTGAACAGGTTATTGAACTGGCGATTGAAGTGATACTTCATCGCATCCAAACGCTCCCCCTGATCCAATCCATTGTATTTACCAGGACCACCACCGGTCATCACCATTTGCTCATAAACGTCATTGCGTAGCCATTTCTGCTCACCGTTCAACGACATCATTGGTGATAGGTCATGGGACATATAAACGCTTTCAACCATCCGCCCCGCCCAACCGAGTTTATCTTCCATGTTAAGAGCGCCGGACTGCCACATTTGTTGCTGGAGGTTATGCGCCATCAAAAAATCAGGGACAGAGTGTGGACTATCTTCTCCGATAATCGGCCCGATAAGCTGACCAGAGTTAACAATAACGGTGGCGTTGTTATCGCGATAGATATCTTGCAGGCTTTCCATGGCTGGGTGCAGCCCCAACCTTACCTGTGGCCGGTTGCCACCCGCTTCGGAGCTAATACCAATATCTACCAGTTGATGTTTTTCAATCGCCAAGGTCGGTCTTGCATCCCTGTACGTTTGGTAATGCTCATCTACCGGTACCACCATGTTGTAGGCATCGTTGCCGCCAAACAGAAAGATACAGACCAGCGCTTTAAACCCTTCCTCTCCAGCTACCGCTTGCTTACTGACAGACAAGCCCGGTACAGCCGATAAAGCGCCAAGTGCCGTTGAGCTTTTTAGAAAGTGGCGTCGTGACATTTTCATAATGGGTAACTCCTACTCTTGGCAACGAAAATCAGGGGAACATTGAATAGCAAACAGCGTGGCGAAGGTTCTTCTATCGGTGCCAATATTGTCAGCTGTCATCTCGGTAAGGAGGTTTTCTAGGTAGTGGTGTAAATCATCAGACATCAACCCAAAGAAGATCCGCTCGTTGATCCACTCCATATAACGTTCAGGATCATCCACTCTGTTTTCTAGCGGAGTTCGATCCCACGTCCATTGCTTTTGTGCTGTGTATCGATGGCTAAGAATAAGCCCCCACATTGCATTGGAAATTCGACGCATGGAATCCATCGTGTGAATATTGAATTCCGGAGCGGTAAGCTCTTTATTGGCAATCTCGCCTTTCGGGGCGTAATCAGGCTCATAAAAATTAAATACGCTCGGGGCCTGCAATGGTGCTTGACCGAAGTTATTTTGAAGCCCCGGGAAATCCCACCAACGGCGAGAGTCATTACTCTTCACGTTCAATGCCCGGCAAAAGTTGGTCATCGCAATGACAGGCTCTTTAACCTTACCGAAGTTACGCGGATTAGAGCCAAAATTCTGGTGATCGGCCATCGCACGGCCTTCAAGCAAATCTACATCAAGAAGAATGGCTTTAATCACCGCCTTCATGTTGCCGCGCACACCTTCACCATCATCAATAAAGACCCGAGCTACCCGTTCGATATAGTCACGGCGTGGGTTACTGATGGTTAAGCGCTGAATTAACAGCCTTGAGATAAATACCGGCGTATTGGGGTGTTGGTACAAAATCAAAACGGCCTGATCCAGATCATCTGCTGCACTTTGACCGGCAACAAAATCAGAACCTAATACTGACTTTGCCCCATCATCATGCCAATCTGGATTATTTATCATGGACTTGGTGTTGCTGTTACTACCATCGGCGTCCTTGTCTTTGCGCCAGCCGGTCAATACCCGAGAGAGTTCTTCAACATCTTTCTGAGTATAAGTAGGGATCGGCTTGCCTTGATTATCTAATTTAGGCTGGCCATTGATATTTAATTGCCATAACCCAATAGAAAATAACTGCATCACTTCACGGGCATAGTTTTCATCCGGAAACGTATTATTTTGCTCGTTATGGGCGCGGCTTCCGTCAAGGGTCAAAAATTGCCCCATCGCAGGGTGCAAGGTCACTGCCTTTAATATTTCATCAAAACGCGAGAATGCATTTCTTACCAACACATCGTAATACGAAGCCAACCCTTCCCCACCAGGGCCACCATTATTCGACACCACAAATATCTGACTAAGGGCGAAGGCAACCCGTTGACGAAGCTGATCGCCTCCGGTTATAGAGCGTTGCCACCAGGCACTCATGCGTGCACTTTCGTTGAGTGGCTCCCCAGTATCTTCCGCCACTTTTCGAGCGAGGTTCAAATGCATATTTTGACGTGAAAATTGGTCTTCAAACCAACCCTCTATTCCGCCATCGAAATCAAGAAGCTTTTCGACATCGCCATTCTTAGGGCCAAACGTCGACCGATACAGGAACTTCGCCGCCTGAACCGGATCATTAATTGATGTTACCACTGCTCTTCCTTATTGATTTAGCCAGCGTCTTTACGCCTATTTCTTTAAGCGGCTAAATAATAAAAAGGGTGATAACAGCAAATGTTTATTTTCCGTCAATTCATTTATATTTGAATTGAGAATGGAAACAGGGTAACAAATAAAAAATTCTTACATTTAGTTATTTAAGAAATTAACACTTTCTTGAAGGGGCAGTGATAAAAGAGAAGGAAATGAGGGACTCTATTTTTCCGTTATCAACCTAATTGCACACGGATACTCTCAGGATATAACTCTGAACTGATCGGCGGTGATCTCAGGGATCAACCGCGCTCAGTTCCCGACGCATTAGCTATTTCTCGGTAACGAAAGTCAGTTGCGACCCCAACAATAAGGCGGGTTACACCCGCCTTATATTAGTCTTTAAGTAGATTGTTAACTTTTGCTTTGCTGCTGAGCGAGTTGTGCTTTTACAATTGGGCGTAACTGTTCAATAGGCATGTAACCCGGAATAATTTCCGTGCCCATGATCATTGCAGGTGTTCCCCGCAAACCTAATTCGCTAAACATCTGATAGTTCTTGTCTATCATTGCCCGAGTCTCATCTTGACGCGTTAAACTCCCCTCAGTACCGGTATGCTTGGCAATACGGCTTAAAGAGTTCTTATCATGCATTTGTGGACGTTTTACCAACAACTGATGCACTTGCTCATATGCATCTCTATTTTGCTGCCATACATTTAATGCGAATTCAGCTGAACTCGTTCCCAGCCCCTTGACGTCCTGCTGTTTAAGGGGAACGTAGATATTTACAACCCGAATATCATTCGGCATTTCCTCAACTAACTGCTCGAGTACCGGATCTAACTTCTTACAGTATGGGCAGTTATAGTCCGTGACATTAACAATGGTCAGTGCCGCATCGGCCTTGCCAATTGTCGTGTGCTGCGGGTTATTGTAAATCCAGTCCTGATATTTAGCCATCATTTCGGATTGACGGTTTTGCTGATCAAGGTAAAGATTCAAGCTTGTTAGCAAACCATCAATCAGGTCCGGGTTTTCAACTAAGACCGCTTCGATCTTCTCCAACTTCTCTTGCTGGTTTTGGTTTAGAGGCCCGGCAAAGCTAATAGACGAATACGAGAATGTCACAGCTGCCACTAGCGGCAGAATAATAGATTTTTTCATGTTTTTTCCTAGATTAAATACGTTAACAATTGAAAGTCATTAACGCTTTATTCCAGAAAACAGCAATGCCGCAAATGAAGCCGCGTCTTGAAAAAAATATACTCTTCAAAATAGCGGTAAAAATAGGCGACAGGTGCTGGCAACCACTCTATATCAAAATGGGTAAACAGAATAAGCGGTGGATCAGCGCCTTCACTAGAGAAAACCTGATAACGAATAAGCTTTTCACCCAGACTGCAGACACCTGTTTCACTGCCGCTATCCATCGGGGCTGAAGAAGTACGCTGCCATTCCGGCACGGTGCTCGCAGGCAAGCCGGAATCATCCAGCCTTAGTTGCAACGTAGAAGCAAAGCAAAACACGACTACAAAGCCGATAATGCCAATACTGGCTTTTGCCCTATTTATCAATTGCTGATAGCTATTCACGTTAATTATGCTACTTCTTCAAACCAAATACCCAAAGGTAAGGATTAGTCCCTTTCTGGCACATTAAGTTCCAACAGTGAGGATAAATTCCCTTCTCTTGCTACCATTTTGTTCTTATATCCCATCACACAGACACTGTACGCCGATTGTATTGAAATGTACGGATCACAAAAACACTATTGAACAGCGTTTTATTGATCGATACTATTCACCGCAACAATAAATGAGCGGGTTATGCCTAGCCCATAAGATATCTGGCTTTTAGCCTGTATGACATATTTAGGAAAATCATGAAAAAGTTAATGCTACTACCTTTGGCTGCACTTGTCGGTGCTTCTTTCGCTGCTAACGCTCAAGAGCCTATGACCCAGAACTTCGACTACATTTCTGGTGGTCTACAAATCAGTAAGTTCAGCGAAGACCTATTGTCTGAAGCCAACGCTAATGCTGGCGTTCTTTCAACAACTGATGGTGGTGCTGGTCTTTACCTACGTGGTAGCTGGAACTTCGCTGATAACTTCTTCGTTGAAACACGTGGTGATGCAGTAGCAGCCGACGATATGACCTTTTCAAATGGCCTGCTAGGACTTGGTTACTACATGCCAATGAACGACGACTTTACCGTGTATGGTTTGGCTGGTTTTGCCAACTCTCGTTACGATCTAGATGTGAAAACACCTTTTGGCACATTTGGCGGTAACGAAACCCAATCAGGCTTTACAGGTGAACTTGGTGCCCGCTACCAGATTATGGATCGCTGGATGATTGAACCTGCTGTTCGCTTTGCAGCGTACGATGACACCATGTACGAGCTTCGTCTTGGCAACAACATCAAAATGACTGAACACGTTAGCCTTGAAGCTAACCTGTCTCGCAATGACTACGACGCTTTCGCTGAAACCAACTTCCAGCTAGGTGCTCGCTACAACTTCTAAGAGAACACCACGTTCTCGCTAGACATTCCTCTTTGGAGTTATTCGCTTTTGCTAGGTTAAAGCACGGCCTGTATTTACAGGCCGTTTTTTTATTTATCGTATTCCCTCAAGAAAAAAGGAAATACTATTTGCGGAAACCATTGAACTTGCCGATCACCGACGCCAACTCCTCGATTTGCTTGGCAACCATATCTACGCTCTGCTGCCAGAACGCAGGCTGACGGATATCCATGCTAAGGTGCTTCTCGACAACCTCTTCGGCAGTCATCGAACCGGTATCACGAAGCAAGGCTTTATAGTCGGTATAGAAACTATCCCCTTTCGCCTCACGCTGTGCATAGACCCCTTTACTGAACAAGTAACCGAACAGGTATGGGTAGTTATAAAAACTAATTTCAGCGATGCTAAAGTGCAGCTTGCTGGCCCAGAACATCTCGTTGGTCTCATCCATGGCGTCGCCGTACCACTCTTGCCAGGTTTCAGACATAAGTTTTTTCAGTTGGTCAGGGGTAAACTCCCCTTCCTTACGCTGCTCGTAATAAGCTTTCTCAAATTCGTAGCGTACCGGAATATTCACCATCAACGCCAACGCAGACTGCGCCTCTTCCCAAAGCATCAATAGCTTTTCCTGCTCGCTATCGGCTTTGGCCATCAAGGCATCACGCACAACGTTTTCAGCAAAAATCGAAGCCGTTTCGGCTAGCGTCATCGGGTAACGAGTTTGCACCAATGGCATGTCTTTCATTACCCAGTTGTGGAAAGCATGGCCAAGCTCATGCGCCAGCGTCAGTACATCCGACATACTGCCGCCCCAAGTCATAAAGACCAATGGGGTTCTGCTATCGGCAAATTTTGTGCAGTAGGCACCCAATCGCTTATTGGGCTGAGGAGCAGCATCGATTAGCTTTTTCTCCACCATCATATCGACGAAGTCAGCCATTTCCAGGTCAACCTCAGCAAATGCATCACGGATAATATCGATGCCTTGCTCAAAGCTGTATGAGGAGCAGTCCCCGCCGGACAAATCGGGCATAGACGCCATTTCATCCCAAGGTTTGAGCTTATCGGTGCCAAACAAACGCGCCATTTGCAAACCCGCCTTTTGGCCGATATGACGGTTCTCTTTGGCAACTGCCATCATGGCGTCCAAGGTAGCCTTTTCGATCCGGCTGGTATGCAAGCTCGGGGCAAGGAAGTGCACCTGTTGTGAGTGGCTACGCTTCTCGTATTCGGTAAGACGAGCTCCCGATAGGGCATTCAAAATGGCGGCAAAACTTTCCTGATGTGCTTCCATCGCGGCTGAAATAGCGCGCCAAGCAGGCTCCCTACGTAAGCTATCACTGCCATATAGAATACTCGCCGCTTGAGCTAATCCCATCCGCTCTTGCTGGCCATCAGGCAATTGCAAAGTGACCTTCAGGCTACCGGTAATATTGTCGTAGAGGCGTCCCCATGCCAGCTTGCCATCAACATCTAATGCAGTAAGAAGCTGCTCTTCAGCAACCGATAGCTGTTGAGGCTTTAACAAACGTTCCCGCTCTAGCAGGAAACGCCATGAAGATAACGCCTCTTCACCCTCACCCATTTCAAGCAAAGCATCAAACTCTTCAAGGCTTAATTTCACAATCGCTTGCATGAATGGCGTCATAGCCTGATCCAGCTGAGACTGCAGGACATTCACTTTGCCTAACAGTTTTTTGGCACTTTCATCGGCCGCATCTACCGATAGAATACAATTTACAAACGCACTGAGGGTCATCACCTTAACCCGTTCAGTTTGCTGTTTTGCCAGCGCTGAAGCCAACCCCTGCAAGGAGTTTGGATCCAACTTCGCCAACTGAGGAAACAATGCCTCTACGGCAGCAAGATCTTGTTCGATCTTCGGATCATTAAGGCTCTGGTATGCAATAGATAGATCCCAGCTCGGTGTATTCATTCGATCTCCTTGATGAGCAATGCCTGAAATTTGGTAACTAGCGTCAATCTGTAAACAATAGGCAAGATTTGCCTTCATGTTCAATCCGCTGAATTTGAGTAGCAAATACCGCCTCTAGCGTATCGACAGTCATGACATCTTGCGGCTTTCCTTTTGCTACACAAGAGCCATTGTTAAGCAAAATCACTTTATCAGCTTCCCTAAGACTACGGTTTAAATCATGGTTAGCCATAATGACCGCGATACCTTTCGCTGCTAATTGGCGGATAATTTTATACATGATAGCTTCCTGACCGATATCCAAAGCCGCAGCCGGCTCGTCAAGAAGAAGGAGCTCGGCATCAGGGTTGAGTGTCGGCCACACCTGAAGACAGGCGGCGGCTAGCCTGACCCGCTGCCATTCACCACCGGAGAGTTGCTGGATATTTCGGTTAAGCTTATCGGCAATTTTTAACGCGCCACAAACCTCATCTATCGCCTGCTGGACATCCTTGGCAGACAACTCGCCCAGTGGCGACAAAGCCAAAGACAGATAATGATAAACTCCTACCGCAAAGGCCGGCTTATCTTGCTGTGACAGATAACTGCGCATTCTCGCAAGCCGAGGAAGGTCGAGTTTATCCAGAGACTGTTCTGACAGCCTCACTTCCCCTTTAGCCTCAACCAAGCCTGATAGCATCGAGATAGCGCTGCTTTTACCGCTGCCGTTGGGACCGATGAGGTGAACGATTTCGCCGCGCCGCACCGAAAAAGAAACCGGTAGCAGTCGTGGAGGCATAGCCAAATTTTTGGCCTCGAGTACCACAGGCTGTGATTCGTATATTGTTTCCATCACCACCTCTTAATTAATCTGTGAACGCATTAGCATCCAGATAAACACTGGCGCGCCCAAGCTGGTGATCACCACACCTACCGGAAGCTCTGCGGCAGGTAACATCACCCGTGCAAGGGTGTCAGCCAAGGCCAGTAGCAGTGCACCGCATAACGCGGACAAAGGCAGTAAATATCGGTTTTCCGTCCCCAATGCCAAACGTAGTAAATGCGGCACGACTAACCCGATAAAGCCGATGACACCAGCCAATGCAACAGATGCCCCCACCAATAAGGAAACAACGAGAATCAAGCGCCATCGGCTTGCATCAACATCCAGCCCTAACTGCCTTGCCTGGTGCTCGCCGAGCATCAACAAGTCCAGCTTCTTGCCCTGAAGACAAAGCCACAGCAGCACAGGAGCGACAAATAGAAGCAGCGTCAGTTGCTGCCAACTTACCCCGGCCACACTTCCCATTAACCAATACATCAACATCCGAAGGTTTAGATCGTCGCTGAAATAAAAAGCCCAGGTGACAGCCGCTCCAGATAATATCCCCAAAGCGACACCGATAAGCAGTAACCTTGCCGTCGACACCCGTTTCCGACGGGACAGAACCACCAGTACCAGGGTAAACAAAAATGCCCCGATCATCGCCGCAACCATCATTAGAATTGGTGTCGGTGCGAATGGCAGCAAAAATAATAAGATTACGAGTGCCAGACTCGCACCGCCAGAGATGCCCAGCACGCCGGGCTCGGCCAGAGGGTTGCCCAGTAACACTTGAAGTACTGCGCCAGAGGCCGCCAAAGACGCGCCTACAGCCATTGCAGCCAATAAACGAGGCAACCGTAGCTGTATTAACAACTGCTGCTCAAGACCGCTCTGAGCCGACCAAGGCCAGATGAAAATTTCTCCCACGGAAAGCGCGAGAAAAGACGCAACAGATAATGCGATAAAAGCGCAGACAAAACCAATGCGCCATCGCGCTTGCCGGCGTGCAAGAAGATCATTTAACAGCATGAGTGAGAAGGCATAATAAGTAACAACGCCTTACCATACCGCCTCACTCAATAAATGAAAAGCCAACTTAGTGAACGGGGTAACAAAAAGGTTATGCCAGCGCTTGTACCTGCCCTTCTGGGCTGACATCGGTCTTCTTGACCATCAAGCAGGCTCGCTGGCCAATAGCCACATTGGGGTTAGGGAAAACCACCGCTTCGCCCTCTTCCAGCACATAGTATTCAATATCCTCATCGCGCCCGAGTAGGGTTCCCTGTGGATACATGGTGAAGTTAGCTTGGTCATCCGGGAAATTAAGCATAAAGTGTTCGCTCTGCTTCATCAGCGTGCGTGTCACTTTATACACTGCGAGCTTTTCTTCCTGCCACTGATAGCGAGGTGCTAATTGGGTAACTAATTCGACCATTGCTCGGTAAAAAGAGGACAAACGTTGCAAATCATTCTTGCCAAAAGGAGCCACTTTACCCAATTCCATTGTTAAGGCTTGTGCCCCAAAATACTCTGCGCTGTACCAGCTGAATGTTGGCGATGGGGAGTTTGACAATAATGCTGCTTCTATTTCACTGTGCTGTAGAAAAGCAAACAGTTCGCGCTGGCGTGTCTGGTGACTAGAATAAGGACTGACAGCAAATGTGTAATGCGCAGAATCACGAATGGCACAGTGCAGATCCAAATGCCAGCGAGACTGCTCATCCTTTTCACCTTGTTGGAAGAAATCCTTCACCGCCACTTGAAGTCTGTTTGCTCGGATGCAGTCAGGGTTAGTTGCAGGATTTTCAACCTTGAATAGTCGGTTCATGTTTTCATCGACAAAACGGCGATGTAGATTAATGGCTTCTGGATGGCCAATGATCACTAAAATGCGATGTACAGGTTGAATTTCGCCAGAAAGAATTTGTTCAATTAACCGCTGCAACAGTTCAATAGGGCTGGTTTCATCGCCATGCACCCCCGCTGACAGCACAATATCTTTTGCTGATGAAGAACCTGACATAGGGTCACCGCTAACCGGTGAAATTATTAGAATGCCCCTGCCCAGCAGCTCACAAGATATGCCCGATTCCATCTCCCAGCAGCCCGACTCTTCAGGCAGAGCCATATCTAATGTTGCCTCAAGAAACTTCCCTTCCTTTACTTGCTGTAGCATTCCCATCAACCACCTCCATGTTATTAGCTAATCCAGAGCTAATGGAATGCAGTCATTTTACCGCTACATAAATCACTTTGAAACCATACAAAAACATAAATTTAACATCAGGCACACAATTTCCTACTGACATAAAAAAGCCCAGGTAAGTTCTACACACCTTACCCGGGCTCTGTTCTGTCAATGAAGTCGCGGTTACTGTTCGATTTCGATATTTTCTACGCGAGCTTTTAGCTTTTGACCTGGACGGAAAGTCACAACACGGCGAGCAGAGATTGGGATATCTTCACCCGTTTTTGGATTTCTTCCCGGACGCTCGTTCTTGTCGCGAAGGTCAAAGTTACCAAAACCCGATAGCTTTACTTGTTCACCGTTTTCAAGCGCTTTTCTGATTTCCTCAAAGAAGACTTCCACCGTATCCTTGGCGTCCCGTTTGCTCAATCCAACATTTTCAAACAGGTTCTCAGCCAAATCGGCTTTTGTGAGCGCCATAGATAATTCCCTCAAGACTATAT
>NZ_JACSOF010000112.1:0-22277 GCF_014349205.1 Photobacterium sp. BZF1 | reverse complement strand
GTATATTTATTCAATCTTACAATTATTTATTCAAATTTTACTTTTTTTTGGCTGATACGGCGGATTTTTCTCTAGATTTTGGGTTTTGTGATAGATCTAGCTGCAACAATTATGTCACCTAGTGGGTTCTGCTAGCGGCATATTGCTTATTAAGAATTATGTCGGTTTTTGTAATCAAAATGTGGCAAATTACTTCAATGCCTGATAATGTTTTGACCAATTCTTCGGTTTGCTTTGTGTTGTTTAGGACTAACGATACAAATATTGTGAGATGGCACCGACTGGAGAACGCAAGGACGTATTTAACGATGTATTGGAGCTAATGCATGTATAAGAATAAAATTACCCAGGCGATTCTTCTGGGTGCAGGTATGGCTGTAGCGGCTACTTCTTTCTCCACTATTGCTGCTGACGTACCGGAAGGGGTAAAACTAGCGGACAAGCAGGAACTGGTTCGTGGTAACGGTACTGAAGTTGCCTCGCTTGACCCACACAAAACGGAAGGTGTGCCAGAGTCACACGTTATCCGTGACCTTCTAGAAGGCCTAGTGAACCAAGACGAGAACGGTAACACTGTCCCTGGTGTTGCAGAGTCTTGGGAAACCACTGACAACCGCTCATTCACATTCCACCTGCGCAAAGATGCAAAATGGTCTAACGGCGATCCTGTAACTGCACACGACTTCGTGTACAGCTTCAAGCGTGCTGTCGACCCTGCAACAGCATCTCCTTACTCATGGTACCTAGAAATGACTACCATGAAGAACGCAGATGAAATCATCGCGGGTAAAGCAGACAAAGAAACTTTGGGTGTTTCTGCAAAAGATGACTACACACTGGTTATCGAGCTAGAGCAGGCAGTACCATACTTCGTTAAGATGATGGGCCACACCACCGTTAAGCCAGTTAACCGCAAGGTTGTTGAGAAGTTCGGTGATAACTGGACCAAACCAGAGAACTTCGTTGGTAACGGTGCTTACACCCTAGACAACTGGGTAGTTAACGAGCGTATCGTGCTTACTCGTAACGAGAACTACTGGGATAACGACAATACGGTTATCAACAAGGTTACGTTCCTGCCAATCGAAAACCAAGTTGCCGAAATGAACCGCTTCCTAGCGGGCGAAATCGACATCACCAACGAGCTGCCTAACGAGCACTTCCGCCGTCTACAGAGCCAGCACGCTGATTCAGTGTCTATTTCAGGTAACCTGTGTTCTTACTACTACGGTTTCAACAACCAAAAAGCACCGTTTGACGATGTGCGTGTCCGTAAGGCCCTGTCTTACGCGATTGACCGTGATGTCGTGACCAAAGCGCTGCTTGGCCAAGGCCAGAAATCAGGTTACTTCCTGACGCCGGAAATCACTGCTAACTTCAACCCTGTTACGCCTGAGTACGGTCAGATGACCCAGAAAGAACGTAACGAGAAAGCGAAAGAGCTACTAGAAGAAGCAGGCTTCGGCCCAGGTAACCCACTGAACTTCACTCTGCTTTACAACACATCTGAAAACCACAAGAAGATCGCGGTAGCTATCGCTTCTATGTGGAAGAAGAACCTGAACGTAACAGCAAACCTGGAGAACCAGGAGTGGAAGACTTACCTAGATACACGTCGTCAAGGTAACTTCGATGTAACGCGTGCAGGTTGGTGTGGTGACTACAACGAAGCATCTAGCTTCCTGTCACTAATGCAGAGCAACAACAGTTCTAACGACCCTAAATACAACAGCAAAGCATATGATGCAATCATGGCGAAAGCACTGGAGTCGACTTCAGATGCTGAGCGTGAGCAGCTATACATCCAGGCTGAAAAACAGCTAGCGGAAGATATGCCAATTGCTCCTATCTACCAATATGTGAAAGCGCGTCTGGTTAACCCGCAAGTGGGTGGCTACCCTGCGAACAACGCAGAAGACAAGCTCTTCACCAAAGATATGTACATCATTGCTGAATAATAACCAGCAAGAAGCATGATAATAAGCGCTGCTCTCAGGACGGGAGCAGTGCCCTTTCTGGTATTTCACGCCAGTAAATTTTCGACTGTCACAGACTAAATAGAACGGTGGAGTTTATGATTAAATTCATCGCAAAACGGATTTTTGAAGCAATACCAACCCTGTTGGTGCTAATCACAATTTCCTTTTTCCTGATGCGCTTTGCACCAGGTAACCCATTTTCCAGCGAGCGTCCGCTTCCTCCGGAAGTCATGGCGAACATCGAAGCCAAGTATGGCCTAGATAAGCCTGTATTCGAGCAATACACCACGTACCTTGGCAACATCGTACAGGGTGATTTTGGTCCTTCATTCAAGTACAAAGATTTCACCGTTAACGAGTTGGTGTCCAAAGCCCTGCCTGTTTCGGCGAAAATCGGTTTCTTTGCCTTTATTTTTGCATTGGTGATGGGGGTCACCGTCGGTACCATTGCCGCCTTGAAGCAAAACAGTTGGATAGACTACTGCATAATGTCGACGGCCATGGCCGGGGTGGTTATGCCGTCGTTTATACTCGCCCCGGTACTGATCTACATCTTCTCTATTAACTTGGGTTGGCTTCCAGCTGGTGGCTGGAACGATGGCGGCCTGAAGTTCATGCTGTTGCCAATGATGGGTATGTCACTGCTTTACGTGGCAACGTTTGCCCGTATAACCCGTGGTAGCATGATCGAAACCCTCAACAGTAACTTCATCCGCACCGCTCGTGCAAAGGGCCTGAGTTACGGCTATATCATTATCAAGCATGCCCTTAAGCCTGCACTGCTGCCAGTTGTCTCCTACATGGGCCCGGCTTTCGTCGGTATCATCACGGGTTCGGTAGTTATCGAAACAATTTTCGGCCTACCGGGCATCGGTAAGCTGTTCGTTAACGCTGCCTTTAACCGTGATTACTCTCTAGTATTGGGTATCACAATCCTGATTGGTTCTTTGACCATTATCTTCAACGCCATTGTCGACATTGTTCTGGCGTACATTGACCCGAAAATCCGTTACTAAGGAGCCCAACCGATGATGCTGACTAAAAAAGAAAATGTAGACGCGGTTGAAAAATTCTCCGAGCAATTGGAAATTGAAGGCCGTAGCTTGTGGCAGGATGCCCGTATCCGCTTTATGCGAAACAAGGCTGCAATGGTGAGCTTGACGATCCTTTGCTTGATCACCTTGGCGGTTATCTTTGGCCCAATGTTCAGTAATTATGCATTCGATGATACCGACTGGTATGCATTGCACGCCGCACCAAGCTTTGGCCCGGAAGGCCACTTCTTTGGTACAGACAGCCTTGGCCGTGACTTGTTCACCCGTACATTGGTTGGTGGCCGTATTTCCTTGATGGTAGGGATCATGGGCGCACTGGTCGCGGTTTTGATTGGTACGCTTTACGGTGCAACCTCGGGTTTTATCGGTGGCCGTACCGACCGTGTGATGATGCGTATTCTGGAAATCCTGTACTCGATTCCGTTCATGTTCTTCGTGATCGTACTGGTAACTTTCTTTGGCCGTAACATCATGCTGATCTTCGTGGCCATTGGTGCGATTTCATGGCTCGATATGGCACGTATCGTACGTGGTCAAACCCTGTCATTGCGTAGCAAAGAGTTCATTGAGGCTGCACGTGTATCCGGCGTTAGCCAGTGGCGTATCATTACCCGCCATATCGTACCTAATGTTTTGGGTATCGTAGCGGTTTATTCAACCTTGTTAGTTCCATCTATGATCCTGACAGAGTCATTCCTGAGTTTCCTCGGCTTGGGTGTTCAGGAACCAATGACCAGCTGGGGCGCATTGCTTCAGGAAGGTTCGCAAACGATGGAAGTCGCCATTTGGCAGCTGATGTTCCCAGCGGCATTTATGGTGGTTACGCTGTTCTGCTTTAACTATGTGGGTGACGGTCTGCGTGACGCACTGGATCCAAAAGACAGATAACAAGAAGACCTGGCCTACCGCCACGGAAGCAGGCGGTAGGGCATGGGTAGAAAGATTATAAGGAAATACTATGAGCTTATTAGATGTCAAAGATCTACGCGTAGAATTTAAAACTCAAGACGGCATTGTCACCGCGGTAAACGATCTCAACTTTTCGCTCAACCAGGGTGAGACCTTGGGTATCGTTGGGGAATCTGGCTCAGGCAAGAGCCAAACCGTATTCTCCATCATGGGCCTACTGGCTAAAAACGGCATGATCGGCGGCAGTGCAAAATTTGAAGGCCGCGAGATCTTGAACCTACCAGAAAAAGAACTTAACCGGATCCGCGCCGAGCAAATCGCGATGATTTTCCAGGATCCGATGACGTCGCTGAACCCGTACATGAAAGTGAGCGATCAGCTGATGGAAGTGCTGATGCTACACAAAGGTATGGGCAAATCCGAAGCATTCGAAGAAAGTGTGCGTATGCTGGAAGCGGTTAAAATTCCGGAAGCCCGTAAGCGAATCACCATGTACCCGCACGAATTCTCTGGCGGTATGCGCCAGCGTGTAATGATTGCCATGGCACTGCTATGCCGTCCTAAGCTGTTGATTGCCGATGAGCCAACAACGGCATTGGATGTAACCGTTCAGGCACAGATCATGGAGTTGCTCAACGAGCTGAAGAATGACTTCAACACCGCGATCATTATGATCACCCACGATCTTGGTGTGGTTGCCGGTAGCTGTGACAAAGTACTGGTTATGTATGCTGGCCGTACCATGGAATACGGCAAGATTAATGAGATCTTCTACAAACCATCACACCCGTATACCGAAGGTTTGCTGAAAGCTATTCCTCGCCTTGATACTGAGGGCGAAGAGCTACCAACGATCCCTGGAAACCCACCGAACTTACTGAGTTTGCCAGTCGGCTGTCCTTACCAGGAACGATGCCACCGTGTATCTAGCCGTTGTTCGCAAGAAGCGCCTCAATTGAAGGCATTTACTGAAGGTCGTTTACGTGCGTGTTTTTCTGATGTGGGGACGTGGTAATGGAAGCTCAAAAGAAAGTATTACTTGATATTCATGATCTGAAGGTTCACTTCAGTATTGCACAAAAATCTGCGTGGCCGTGGACCAAGCCACTAAGCCTTAAAGCCGTTGATGGTGTTGATATTCGCCTATATGAAGGTGAAACACTGGGTGTGGTGGGTGAATCAGGTTGTGGTAAATCAACCTTCGCCCGTGCGGTTATTGGGCTGGTTGAAGCAACTGATGGCAATGTGGTTTGGCTAGGTCAAGATCTGACTAAGCTGGATCACAAAGAGATGCGTGAAAAGCGCAAAGACATCCAGATGATTTTCCAGGATCCGCTGGCGTCATTGAATCCACGTATGACTGTTGGTGAAATCATCGCAGAGCCATTGAAAGCCTACTACCCTGAGCTTTCGGCTGATGATGTGAAACAGCAAGTTAAGGCAATGATGGCGAAAGTGGGTTTGCTACCAAACGTGATCAACCGTTACCCGCATGAATTCTCGGGCGGTCAGTGTCAGCGTATCGGTATTGCCCGTGCCTTGATCCTAAAACCTAAAATGATCATTTGTGATGAGCCGGTATCGGCTTTGGATGTATCGATCCAGGCTCAGGTTGTTAACCTGCTTAAATCGCTGCAGACAGAAATGGGCTTGAGCCTGATCTTCATTGCCCACGACTTGTCGGTAGTAAAACACATTTCAGACCGTGTACTGGTGATGTATCTGGGTAATGCGGTAGAAATGGGCGAGGCTGACGCACTATTTAGTGAACCTAAGCACCCTTACACCAAGGCATTGATGTCGGCTGTTCCGATCCCTGATCCGGATCTGGAGCGCAGCAAGCATATTGAGTTGCTGGAAGGGGATCTACCTTCACCGATGAACCCTCCTTCAGGTTGTGTATTCCGTACTCGCTGTCCGGTTGCAACGGATGAATGTGCAAGTAAAAAGCCGTCATTGCAAGGCGGCGATGTTCATGCAGTTTCTTGTTTGAACGTTCAATAATTCAAGCCTGTGACAGGCTTTGGGCGCGGTGTAAAAACCGCGCCTTTTTTGTTTATAAAATGGTGAAAAAATCAATAAATTTAATGAATTATGCTATTGATGGTTATGTAATCTAGATGTAAAAAAAAGTAAAATATATCGACGTGTCCAAGGCTGGACACAGTGCAGATAACGCTCGATCTCGAATGATGTAAGTAGTAACAAGGATGGTTGTATGCGGTCATTATCCGTCAAATGGAAAATAGCCCTGATGGCTGGGCTAGCCTTACTGGCGACAGTAATAGTATTAACAGGCCTATCATTTTATTTTGCCTCCCAGAATCAGCAACTCGTTAGCGAGCAGGTTTATTCCACTCTTAGAGAAAAGTCTCAACTCGTTGTCCAGGCCCAAGCTGAAAAGCAGAGCACCACAGTGCAGCAGTACCTTGATGAGGCGATTCACCGTGCCGAAATGCTGGCCCAGAGTGTACTGTTCCTAAAATTCAATGCTGAAGAGAATTACACTAATAGCTCGGAGTTGCGTGGATCTATCAGCGAGTTATTGCGACGCACCGTCAATGAATTCGAGAATATTCACGGTGCCTTTGTGGTGTTCAATCCCGATGCCCTAGACGGTGAAGACGGCAACTACGCCGGGGCCGATTATGTCGGAGCCAACGAACAGGGACGCTTTGCCCCTTATTGGGCGAAATCGCCTTCTGGCGAAGCCGAGCAGTTTATCTATACGGAGCAACAATTACTTACTAGCCAGGCGTTGTGGGCGCAGTGCATCAATAACCAAGCAAGTATGTGTGTGTCGGATCCGTTGATGGCAGGGTTTGGGCAACAAGCACCTGTAGTCAGTACCATTACTGTTCCGCTCGTTATTGATGGCGAGGTTGTCGGGGTAATGGGCATTGATATCCAGCTTTCTCCACTACAACCATTAATTCAATCTGTAGACCAAGCATTGTTCGACAGTGCTGGCAATGTCAGCCTTATTAGCCAGAACGGAACAATTGTGGCTTGGGACCAGTTACAGAGCCGAATCGGTCAGGTCTTTAATCAAGCGGACGGGTTGCCTGCTGATCTATCGCGTTGGCTGCAGGGTGGTGAAGAGCAGGTGCTTTGGACCAATGACCAGCAGTCGCTACATGCCTATACACCGGTTCAGCTCGGGCAGGTGAATTGGGGAGTCGTTATCCAATTGCCGGTGGAGCGGGTATTGGCAGAGGCTATCGCCTTGGACTTAGCGATTACCCAGCAGCGTGACCAATCTACATGGGTGCAGTTGGTAACCAGCTTGGTGGTTGCTATATCGGGTTTGTTGGTAGTTGTGCTTGCCGCATCTCGTTTGGTTGCCCCAATACGCCATGTTGCTGAAAGACTTGAAGATATTGCAACGGGGGAAGGGGATTTAACCCAACGTTTGCATGTTGCACAAAATGATGAGGTGGGCCAACTGGCTCTTTGGTTCAACCGCTTCTTGGATAAGCTCCAAGCCACTATTGGTGATGTCGTGGTCGCAGTAAACGATGTGGGTACTACGTCTAGGCAAGCGGCTGAAGTCGCTAACCATACCCGGGATGGCAGCCAGGCCCAATTCCGTGAAGTGGATATGGTGGCAACCGCATCGGAAGAGTTAGCACAGACGGCCGAGCAAGTTGTGGGTTACACCGAAACCGCTGTTGTTGCAGCGGGCCAGGCAGACAGCGCAGTGCGTGATGGTCACGGGGTGATCAAGCAATCAGCAGCTTCGATGGATAGCTTGGTGAACAGGATGGAGAATGCCGTGCCTGTTGCCAAGGAGCTTGAAACCAATAGTGAAGATATCAATCAAATCCTTCAGGTGATTGAAGGGATCTCAGAGCAAACAAACCTGTTGGCTTTGAATGCCGCTATTGAAGCTGCCCGGGCCGGTGAGCAAGGGCGTGGTTTTGCGGTTGTTGCCGATGAGGTTCGTCAGCTTGCCAGCCGGACCCATGATTCTGTTGGGCAGATCCGTACAGTGATTGAAGTTTTACAACAAGGTACCCGTGATGTTGTGGTTGCCATTGAAGAGGGCAACCAGTTAGCGGGAGAGACCTCCTCTCAAGTTGGCCAGGCGGTAGTCAGCCTTGGTCAAATTACAGAGGCAGTAGCCTCTATCCAGTCGATGAATGAGCAGATTATGCATGCGGCGCAGGAACAGCAAGCGGTATCGGCTGAAGTGAACCGTAATGTATCGAATATCCGGGGCTTGAGTGAGAATATCCTTGAACAGGCCGAGAAATCAGCAGGCATTGGTGAGCGTCTGGCAGAACTGTCCAAACACCAGCAATCGCTGGCGGGCCAGTTCAAGGTATAGTCAACGTGCCGCCTCTCAAAGAATAGCGTTTCTTGAGAGGCGGTTTTTATTCGAACGGCTTGTTGTTGCCCCTAACCTTTGATGGCCTTGGTTGCGAAGTAGTCCTTGAAATAGCGAGACAGGCTCTCATCAAGGCTATCCTCGTAAAAGCCATCTATCTTAAAGCCGGCTTCTATTTGCCCTCCAATAATACTGGATAGGGTATGGCTATATTCAATTGCTTTGTTGTCTGCCATAAATTGCCGGCGTTGCTCTTCATTCAGTTCATCGAGTGAGTTGAACGGCAGTGTGTTGCTCACCAGGTAAACGCCCTCTTCCCATTTATCGGCATCAAACAGATAGATGGCAGGGTTGGGGGCTCCTAGCATAAAGCTACCCCCTATAGAAAGTACCCGGTAGGCTTCGCTAAAGAGTGGTTTTAGGTTTGGAATATAGGTAATCGATACTGGACAGAAAACAATATCGAAGCTGTTATCGGTAAAGGCTGATAAGTCCCGCATATCTCCTTGAATGGTAGTTAGGGGGAGAGCTTCCTGCTGGGCAACTTTACAGTCTTGCTCGAGTTGCTTGGCTGAAATATCCATGACGGTAACCTGTGCACCGGCCGCAGCAAGTATTGGAGCTTGCTGTCCGCCGCCACAGGCAAGGCATAAAATCTTCACGCCCTCCAACTGTTCTGGAAACCAGTTGCGTGGTACATCACTATTGGCACCGAGGCTCACTGCATATTCACCTTCCCTAGCTTTTGCAATCACTTCACTGGATACCGGGACTGTCCAGATCACTTCTTCGGTAACATAGTTGTCCCAGGCCGCTTGGTTGTGTGCAGCAATGTCTTCAGGGATGTGGGTCTTGTTATTCATCATTAAATTCTCAATCTGTTTATTCAAAGCCTAATTCAACATTAAGTTGGGCAATTTGTTCGCGCCATTGCTGTTGGAGCCGAGGTTTCTGGTATTTTTCCTTGCGGTTTAAATCCGCTTCCAAAAGGGCTTCGAGTTCGAAAAGCCGCTCTAGCTGTGTGTCTTGTGTTGACGGCTCAGGGGTAGATTCCGGTGTGGCTATGGTGTCGGGTGCTTTGGCTGGGTGACCATTACCGGAAACCGGTTGTGTAGCATCCAATGCGGCATAGAGCTTTTCAATATCATGCCATTGACTGAGCTTGCCATCTTCTATTAGCCAGTAGCGGTTGCAACTGGTTTCGATCAGTTCACGGTCATGGGTTACCAACATAAACCCGCCCTCAAACTTCTCAAGGGTGGCAGCAAGTTCTGCTTTGCCTTGTAGGTCCAAATGGTTGGTCGGCTCGTCGAGCAACAACAAGTGGTAGTTGGCCAGCGACAGACCGAGCATAAGTAACCGGGAACGTTCGCCACCGCTCAGTGACTTCACCTGTTGGGAATGACGGCTGTAGGCGAAACCGGCGCTGATTAATGCCATTTTCCGTCTTTCCTGCGGCAGGTTGGTGAACGACCTTAGCGCATCTATCAGGTTATCTTCATCGTGCAGTTGTTTTAGTGTTTGGTCATAGAAGCCCAAGCGGCAACGTGGATGGAATTGGATATTTTCATTCGAGAGGTCCGGTGCTTTGTATGCCTGCCACAGCATCTTCAACAACGATGACTTCCCGCAGCCATTACGGCCAATAAGAGCCAGCTTGTCGCCACTTTTGATCTGCTGCGCCAACAGGTGGAAAAGTACAGGGGCACTTTCTGACGGCCGGATTTGCATATCAGATATATTTAGCAGTCTATCTGCAGGCAGGGCCTCACCTGATAGGGTCAGTTGCCATGGTGTGCCTGCGGTTAAGTCGGTTTGTGCACCTTTGAGTCGGTCAAGCCGCTTCTCCATATGCTTGGCTTTTCTGGATAGATCTTCGTTGTCATAAACCTGCCCCCAAACCGCTAATCGCTTGGCGCTTTTTTCTATACGGTCAATTTCCTTCTGTTCAGCCTGGTGGCGAAGCTGCGCAGCTTCATCGTTGGCCTCAAGTGCTTGTAGTGCCTCTGAGCATGGCAGTCGGAAAAAACCTAAGGTGTTGTCGCGGAGTATCCAGGTACAGTTGGTTACTTTATCGAGTAGGCGCTTGTCATGGGACACCAGAACAAAGCTGCCTTTCCAGCCTAATAAGAACTGCTCAAGCCATAACAGTGTGGGTAAGTCCAGGTGGTTACTTGGCTCGTCGAGCAGCAGTAAGTCTGGTTGTTGGATAAGGGCCCGGGCCAGCAATAGGCGGGTATGCTGGCCACCGCTTAGGCTGCCCGAAGTCAGTTGCCAGTCTGAATCGCAAAAGCCCATGTCAGCAAGTAGTAGCTCGGCGCGCCAGGATTCTTGTTGACGTTCGTTGGCTGGGAGCTTTTCGACGACCGCATCCAACATCGAAAGCGACTCAATATTGGCCGGTAGATGTTGTTCTACGTGCGCCATCAGACAATGGCTTGATGTTGTGATCAAACCTGAAAGCGGTTGGATATTACCGCTAAGTAAACGTAGTAGGGTGCTTTTTCCACATCCGTTGTGGCCAACAAGCCCGATGCGGTCACCTTTTGTCAGGGTGAAGGAAATCTCTTCAAGCAAAGGTGCTGAAGTTGTGTGATAAGAAACAGATTGTGCAGATAGTAAAGTGCTCATGGCTTACTCAAGATTTACAGGCACACTTGTACCTATTGTCAAACACTGCTGACAATAACCCGGTAAGCTAGAGGGAAGAGACTCTAGTCTGGTTTATTGGAAACTTCGCTCAAGCAGAGGTTATCGCAGCACGATACCAGTAAAACTTGAGCTTGGCTGATTGCCAAAGAAGTGTGCGAAGTTCAATTCACACGTAGTCATGGTATACCTCCTTTTATATTGTTAGTGGGTTGAGATGGACGAGTATAGGATAACAGAAGGGGTAAAATCTATGCTTGAGATCTCTCTAATCTACTTTCGCTGCCCAACCACTTTGTATCTGAAAGCACCTCGTAGCTTTAGGGAAAGGTTGGGGGTATTTCGTGAGGGAAGTCTTTATTTGCTGGTTGGGAAAATGATAGGTTTGAAAATTCAGACCTTTACCAATTATTGAAGATGCGAGAATGACAATGAAGCCTGCACCGATCAAAGAGCTAATCACGTTTGATGACTTTGAAAAACTGGATATCCGAGTCGGCACTATTACTTCTGTTACGGAAGTTGAAAAGTCCAAGAAATTAATGAAGCTGACGGTCGATTTTGGTGATCATGTCCGCACCATTCTTGCCGGGATAAAGCAAGAACGTGAAAACCCGTATGAGATTGAAGGCAAGCAGGCATTGTTCGTGGTAAACCTTCCGGAGCAAAAAATGGCTGGCGAGGTTTCACAGGGAATGCTGTTTGATATTGGCTATGCTGATAAGCTAACGCCTTGCCTTGCGGTGCCGGAAAGTACTATCCCCAATGGCAGTCGGGCGGGCTAGGTAAGCGATATTCAATCAGAAGCATGGAGAGCTCAGATGAAATCACCCAAATCAGTTAAAACACTCGAAGAACTTGGCCGTGTTCAACTATCTCCCAGTTTTTTTATGAGGGATTTTTTATATTCAGAGATCTCTCAGATTGAAAATATCCCTAACATTCCCGACTACCCAGATGTTGCGGTAGAGGCAGGAAAACAATTGTGCAGTAGGGTATTGGAGCCAATACAGCAACAGTTTGGGCGTATTTCTATTCGCTCTGCCTACCGTTCACCGTTGGTAAATGGGAAAGGGGCTGAAAAGAAAAATCAATATAACTGTGCTCGTAATGAAGCCAATTATGCCGGGCATATTTGGGACTACAGGGATAAAGATGGCCATATGGGTGCAACTGCTTGTATTGTTGTAAATTCCTTTCTTCCCTATTACGAGCAGACAGGACACTGGCAAGCTTTAGCTTGGTGGATACATGATAATGTGCCAGATTACTCGTCGATGTATTTCTTTCCCAAACTTGCGGCCTTTAATATTTCCTGGCATGAAAACCCTACCAAAACCATTAAAAGCTACATTGCTGGGTCGAAAGGGACATTGACAAAACCTGGGATGGATAATTTTTCAGGAAGCCATGTTTCTGAGTACCAAGCATTGCTTGATGTGATTAAAGGGAATCGGTGAATGATATGACAGGAAAACTGGTTTTCTTCTGCGGTAAGATGGCAGCCGGAAAGTCAACGAAATCAAAGCAAGTTGCCGTTGATAGGAATGCTGTCTTGATATCAGAAGATGAATGGTTGGCTGCGCTCTACCCTGGCAAGATTGCTACGCTCAAGGATTACGTCACTTATTCGAGTTTGCTAAAAGCAGTAGTCCGGGAGCATGTTAAACGTATTTTATTAACCGGTACTGATGTGGTGTTGGACTTTCCTGCCAATACGCAAGCCCAAAGGGCTTGGTTGTCATCTATTGCTTCTGAGGCCGGTGCCGATCATGAGTTAGTTTACTTGCAAGTAAGTAACGAGCAATGCCTTAAACAACTCGCACAAAGGCGGATTGAACAGCCAGAGCGAGCGGCATTCGATACCGAAGAAGTGTTTAACCATATTACCCAGTACTTTGAAGAGCCGAGAAAAGATGAAGGCTTAAACATGATTGTGGTAACGGAGAACACATAGGGGCAACAACAAAAAGGCCAGCATGATGCTGGCCTTGTTTTATGCAGTTATAACCGTGCGATTACAGTTTGTCAGTTAGCTTAACTGCGTCACCGATGTAGTTCGCTGGGGTCATTTCTTTCAGGCGAGCTTTCTCGTGCTCTGGTAGTTCCAGACCATCGATGAAGTTACGCATGCCTTCGCCGTCAACACGCTTGCCACGAGTCAGCTCTTTTAGCTTCTCGTATGGCTTTTCGATACCGTAGCGACGCATAACAGTCTGTACCGGCTCAGCCAGTACTTCCCAGTTGTTGTCTAGCTCAGCTTCAAGCGCAGCCTGGTTAACTTCTAGCTTGCTGATACCTTTCAGGGTTGAAGTGTATGCAATGATTGCATAGCCACAACCTACACCTAGGTTACGGAGAACTGTTGAGTCAGTCAGGTCACGCTGCCAGCGAGAAACAGGCAGTTTCTGTGCTAGGTGGCCAAAGATTGCGTTCGCTAGGCCAAGGTTACCTTCAGAGTTTTCAAAGTCGATTGGGTTAACTTTGTGCGGCATCGTTGAAGAGCCGATCTCACCCGCGATTGTCTTCTGCTTGAAGTGACCCAGAGCGATGTAGCCCCAAACGTCACGGTCGAAGTCAAGAAGGATAGTGTTGAAGCGAGCGATAGCATCGAATAGCTCTGCGATGTAATCGTGCGGTTCGATCTGGGTGGTGTATGGGTTCCAAGTTACGCCAAGAGATTCAGTGATGAACTCTTCGCTGAACTGGTGCCAGTCAACTTCTGGGTAAGCTGATAGGTGAGCGTTGTAGTTACCTACTGCGCCGTTGATTTTCGCAAGAATTTCAACGTTTTCGATCTGCTTGTACTGACGTTCCATACGGTATGCAACGTTAGCCATTTCTTTACCCATTGTTGATGGAGAAGCTGGCTGGCCGTGGGTACGAGAAAGAAGCGGTACTTCACGGTATTCGTTGGCTAGGCCTTTGATCGCATCGATAACGTTGCGGATTTCAGGCAGGATAACTTGCTCGCGCGCTTCATGTAGCATCAGTGCGTGAGAAGTGTTGTTGATATCTTCAGATGTACATGCGAAGTGAATGAATTCGTTCACTGCGTGTAGCTCTGGTACTTCAGCGACTTTTTCTTTCAGGAAGTATTCAACAGCTTTTACATCGTGGTTAGTCGTGCGCTCAATAGTCTTGATGCGCATTGCGTCTTCTTCGCTGAACTCAGCAGCAATGCGGTCTAGGAAGGCATTGGCTTCAGCGCTGAACGCAGGAACTTCCACGATAGCATCAGTAGCGGCAAGTTTTTGTAGCCAGCGGATTTCAACGATTGTGCGGTACTTTAGCAGACCAAATTCACTGAAAATGCTGCGTAGTGCAATCGTTTTACTTCCGTAGCGGCCGTCTACTGGGGAAACAGCAGTCAATGCTGACAGTTCCATGTTGCTCTCTCCTGATCAATTAAGGTTTAAACAAGGTGTAACTTTCACCCTTGCAAAAATGGCGCAAGGGGATGAAAAAGTGCCAACCTGAGGCTGGCACAAAATATTGCTTAGCAGCGGGCCAGTAGGATTTTCGCCTGTTCGACCATCTGTTTGCGTCCGAAGATCAAATGGCGGCGTTTGCCACCGACCTGACGCCATAGCACCGCAGAGCGAATCGCGGCGAGAAGTAGAGCACGCACTTTGTGCTGCACACTCTGCTGCTGGAGCTGAGCCGGGGTACCGGTCACTTGGATACGTGGGCCCAATGGGCTGATGATATCCAGGTAGATACTGGCCAAATTGCTGATCATCTGGTCTTCCAGCAGCTCGAAATGATCCGTTTGGCGTTGGGCGGTACTGATACGGTCGCCAAGCTGCGCCATGCTGTCACGGCGGCTTGCCAGTTTGCGCTCCAGCGCCATTACACTCACTAGGTAGCGAGTGATCTCGTTGCCTGACGGTGTATTGTCGATTTCAGCCGCTAGCGCTTCGAGGCCCATTTTCAAGTTGGCTTCGTTACCGAAGATCTCGATGGTGTTAGACGGATTGGTTGCCATAATGCTGTTCAGGCTGGCTTCCAGTGCGTCATGGTCGCAATGGCCATCTCGGGCAATCTTTTGAACTAGCTTTACGGCCTGACAAATACCAGCAAAGGCAATAGTACGGTCATAAACAGTGTTTGCCACGTGCGTCAACTCCCTTAGATACGCTTTTCAATAATACCGCCGCCCAGACAGACTTCACCGCTGTAGAATACAGCTGACTGGCCTGGCGTTACCGCGATTTGCGGCTCGTCAAAGATAACCTTGATGGTTTCGTCATCAACCGGGATAACGGTACAAGGGATATCTTGCTGGCGGTAGCGTGTTTTAACCGTGCACTTGAACGGTTCGCGAATTGGTTGGCGATCAACCCAGTGTAGTTGGGCAGCTACCAAGCCGTCTGATTTCAAGCGAGGGTGGTCTTTACCCTGGCCAACAATCAGAACGTTACGCTTTACATCTTTATCTACAACGAACCAAGGCTCTTCATTACCATTGCCGCCTTTCTGGCCACCAATATGTAGGCCCTTGCGCTGGCCTAGGGTGTGGTACATCAGACCCTGGTGCTCACCGATGACTTTACCTTCATCGGCTGTCTCAATATTACCTGGCTGTGCAGGTAGGTACTTGCTCAAAAATTCCGTGAACTTACGCTCACCAATAAAGCAGATACCGGTTGAATCTTTCTTCTTCGCAGTGATCAGGCCCTGCTCTTCAGCAATACGGCGTACTTCTGGCTTTTCCAACTCTCCCACAGGAAATAGGCTACGGGCAATTTGCTCGTGGCTCAGTGTGTACAGGAAGTAGCTCTGATCTTTGTTGTTATCAACACCGCGCAACATCTTTGGTAGTTCGCCTTCAGCGGTAGGGAAGCTGCGACGGGTGTAGTGGCCCATAGCAATGTAATCGGCTTCCAGTACTTCATCAGCAAAGTCCAAAAATGCTTTGAATTTGATTTCTTTGTTACAAAGAATGTCTGGGTTAGGTGTACGGCCTGCTTTGTATTCTGCTAGGAAGTACTCGAACACGTTGTCCCAGTATTCTGCTGCAAAGTTGATGGTGTGCAGGTGGATACCCAGTTTGTCACATACAGCTTGTGCGTCAGCGAGATCTTCGGCTGCCGAGCAGTACTCATCGTTGTCGTCTTCTTCCCAGTTTTTCATAAACAGGCCTTCAACTTGGTAGCCCTGTTGAAGAAGAAGGTACGCGGATACCGAGGAATCTACACCGCCGGACATGCCGACAATGACTTTTTTCTGGCTGTTATCTGACATTTTACTCTTCAGTCGTTAATAAAAGTTAAGGGCGCGATTCTAACAGAAACCATCTGGCCGAAACAGAGCGAGAGCGGAATCACACTTTAATAATTTTACCAACGTCATTCTTTCATTTGCGCAAACGTTTGCTTTCTGGTGGCAATGATAGATGAGGGCGAAGCAAAAGTGTAGTGTTTTTAGCGTTAAATTCGCAAAAAGCCAGCAGGAAAAGATGAAGGGTTTACCAGCAGTAAAATACTGCTGGCAAGACAGTTAGGAAGCGTCGATTTTGACTTCTTTCCATTCTCCCGGCGCGAGATCGCTGACAGTCCAATCTGCCATTTTGTAGCGGATAAGGCGCAGGGTAGGGTAGCCGATGTGTGCAGTCATGCGGCGGACTTGGCGATTTCGGCCTTCTTTTAAGGTGATGGCCAGCCAAGTGGTCGGGATATTTTTCCGTTCACGGATAGGCGGGATACGCCCCCAGACTTCAGGGCTTTCCATTACCTCGACGCCTGCGGGAAGGGTCGGGCCATCTTTGAGGGTAACCCCTCGGCGCAACTGTTCCAGTTCGTCTTCGCTTGGTGCCCCCTCGACCTGAACCCAATAGATTTTTGGCTGTTTGGATTTCGGTTGGGTCAGGCGAGCCTGCAGGACACCGTCATTGGTCAGCACGAGCAAACCCTCACTGTCCTTGTCCAGTCGGCCAGCTGGATATACGTCCTTTACCGGGACGAAATCAGACAGGGTTTTATCCCCCGGTTCACCGGTAAACTGGGTCAGAACGTTATAAGGTTTGTTAAATAAAATGATCTTTGTCGGGCCGCGGGGACGCTTGGGTTTATTTCGTAATCTTGATGGTCGGCGCTCATTATTGGCACGTTTGGGTTGACGCGAAGAGGTGTTTGGCTTCATAAATAGCGAGTTGTACAAGGGAAAAGTAAATTGACCCGACTATTATACGCTAAAAATACAATGAGTGGCGTATCGATAAAATTTCAAGTATGATTTGCGCGCATCTTACAAAAAGATAACAAATGGACGCTAGGAGATTTAAATGGATAGTAAAGTAGTTGTACCAGCTGAAGGTCAGAAAATCACTCTGGATTCTGAAGGTAAACTGGTCGTTCCTAACAACCCTGTCATTCCTTACATCGAAGGTGATGGTATTGGGGTTGACGTAAGCCCTGCGATGATCAAAGTCGTTGATGCCGCTGTCGACAAAGCCTACGGCGGTGACCGTAAGATTGCCTGGATGGAAATCTACACCGGTGAGAAATCAACGCAAGTATATGGTGAAGATGCTTGGCTACCGCAAGAAACCCTTGATTATATCCGTGACTACAAAGTTGCAATCAAAGGTCCTCTGACTACTCCAGTCGGTGGTGGCATCCGTTCTTTGAACGTTGCACTTCGCCAAGAGCTAGACCTATACATCTGTGCCCGCCCTGTTCGCTACTTCGATGGCGTACCAAGCCCACTTAAGCAACCAGAACTGACAGATATGGTTATCTACCGCGAGAACTCGGAAGATATCTATGCTGGTGTTGAGTTCAAGGCTGGCACTGAAGAAGCTGATAAAGTTATCAAGTTCCTGCAAGACGAAATGGGCGCAACTAAGATCCGCTTCCCACAGCAGTGTGGTGTTGGTATCAAGCCAGTTTCTGAAGAAGGCACCAAGCGCCTAGTTCGCGCTGCGCTTCAGTACACTATTGATAACGACCGTGACTCGCTAACGCTGGTCCACAAAGGTAACATCATGAAGTTCACCGAAGGTGCCTTCAAAGATTGGGGTTACGAAGTGGCTGCAGAGGAGTTCGGTGCTGAGCTGCTTGACGGCGGCCCATGGATGACACTGAAGAACCCGAATACGGGTAAAGAAATCATCATCAAGGACAGCATTGCAGATGCGTTCCTGCAGCAAATCCTGCTGCGCCCAGCAGAGTACGATGTGATTGCAACGATGAACCTAAACGGTGACTACATCTCTGATGCATTGGCTGCTCAGGTTGGTGGTATCGGTATCGCCCCTGGTGCGAACATCGGTGATGGTGTTGCACTGTTCGAAGCTACTCACGGTACAGCGCCTAAGTACGCTGGTCAGGACAAGGTTAACCCTGGTTCACTGATCCTATCTGCGGAAATGATGCTTCGCCACCTAGGCTGGACCGAAGCGGCTGATCTTATCATCAGCTCTATGGAAGCGGCGATCAGCAACAAGACAGTGACTTACGATTTCGAGCGTCTAATGGACGGTGCGACACTGCGTAAGTGTTCTGAGTTCGCAGATGACATGATTGAGCAGATGTAATTCTGTTTCATCATTGCGATAAAATGCAAAAAAGCCCAACTTAGGTTGGGCTTTTTTGTGTCTCTATTTTGCTACTGTTCGGGTTAAAATTTCCTGTTTGTAACTGGTTCGTTAAATTTCAATGTTGCTGGCAAAGTGAAGAAGTATGCATTGATTATTCATTTTATATTGTTGGCGAAATGGGCGTGGGTCGCTAGGTAAAGGGAGAAAAAAGTGAGGGAAATAAAAAAGACGAGCCTTAGCTCGCCTTCAGAAAGAATCGTTAGGTGAAGTCTTCTATTTGACCGCTTCACCTTCAACGGGAATGATTTCCTTAGCATGGAACCCTTTTGGCCCAGTCTCCACTGTATAGCTGACTTGCTGACCAGCTTTGAGTGTGCGGTAACCATCCATCTGAATAGTCGAATAATGGGCGAAAATATCGCCTTCGCCTGTTTCAGGGCAGATAAAACCAAATCCCTTAGCGTTATTAAACCATTTAACTGTACCTGTCGCCATGCTTACTTCCTTCTGTGCATTCAAGTTCCATTTTGCATTAGTCTGCATCTCCTTTTTAACACGACTTGCATACTAATGCTAATTTGATGCAGTTAATATCTACTACAAGTTACACTTTAGTAAAAAGAGTTAGGCAGTCAAGCTGTGCCTATAACATTTTGTTAAAATGTGGTGTTATGCGAAATTTTTGACATATTTCTGCATGCAATAGCTTTTCTGGCACGTATTTTATGCAAATGCTTGCATTCTGGCGTGATCTCCCACTTTGGTTGGAAACGGTGGTAATTCGTCCGGATTGTCGGCTTAGTCATAGTCATCTCTGATTTGCTGGAATACAATGTGTGCATTAGTCTGAATATAGGGGTAGGAAAATGGTGGTCGGACACGCCTTGTAAACAGAGATGATATTTAACTCATTGTTTCTTGGTAGACTATTCCTATCGTACTGGTAAGTTAAAGTTATGAGTAAGTTATACGAGTGGATTATTCCCGACTCCGATGTATTGGAAGAAGAGGAAGTCCAGACAAAACCACCATCGATGTACAAAGTAATTTTGAACAATGATGATTACACACCGATGGATTTTGTGATAGAAGTGTTACAGAAGTTCTTCTCCATGGATCTGGAGAAATCAACACAGTTGATGCTAACTGTGCATTACGAGGGGAAAGCGGTGTGCGGAACCTTCACTGCCGAGGTAGCCGAGACCAAGGTGGCCCAGGTGATGATGTATGCGAGGGAGCATGAACATCCGCTACTGTGTACGATGGAAAAGGCATAGTCTTTTTCCGGCACGCCATATTTGAGTGGTATTTAGGGGAGGTGCCTTATGCTAAATAAAGAACTTGAAGCGAGCTTGAATGCTGCCTTTGCGCGGGCAAGAGAGAAGCGTCATGAGTTTATGACGGTTGAACATCTGCTGTTGGCATTATTGGAAAATCCAGCGGCGCAAGAGGCCTTGGTGGCCTGCCGAGCTAATTTGGATACGCTGCGCAAAGAGCTTGATTCGTTTATTGAACAAACGACCCCACTGATCCCAGTGGATGACGAAAGCAGGGAAACTCAGCCTACACTCAGCTTCCAGCGTGTATTACAGCGTGCTGTATTCCACGTTCAGTCTTCTGGTCGTAGTGAAGTGACTGGAGCTAATGTACTGGTTGCTATCTTCAGCGAGCAGGAATCACATGCTGCATACCTGCTCAAGAAGAGCGATATTAGCCGTTTGGATGTGGTTAATTTCATTTCTCATGGCACAGTTAAAGATAGCGACAACGACGATATCAACGGCCCAGATGTGGGTGGCGAAGAGCCACGTTCAGAACAGGGTTCGGAAGACAAGCTAGAAAACTTTGCTACCAACCTCAACCAACTAGCCCGTGCGGGTGGGGTTGATCCGTTAATCGGCCGTGATACTGAACTCGAGCGCACAGTGCAGGTATTGTGTCGTCGCCGTAAGAACAACCCGCTGCTGGTGGGTGAGGCCGGTGTAGGTAAAACGGCGATTGCCGAAGGCTTGGCTTGGCGTATTGTCGAAGGCCAAGTACCAGAAGTGATCAAAGATTGTGTGATCTACTCTCTGGATATTGGTTCGCTACTGGCTGGTACCAAATACCGTGGTGACTTCGAGAAGCGCTTCAAGGCAATTTTGAAGCAGCTGGAGAAAGAAGAGCAAGCCATCCTGTTTATTGATGAAATCCATACCATCATTGGTGCGGGTGCGGCATCGGGTGGACAGGTCGATGCGGCTAACCTTATCAAGCCGCTGTTGAGTAACGGTAAGCTCCGCTGCATGGGTTCGACTACCTATCAGGAATACAGCAATATTTTTGAGAAAGAGCGTGCACTGTCTCGCCGTTTCCAGAAAATCGACATTATCGAACCTTCGCTGGATGATACCACTAAGATTCTGATGGGCCTCAAGCCGAAGTACGAAGCGCACCACGAAGTTCGCTTTACCAACAAGGCTATCCGTGCCGCGGTTGAGCTGTCGGCGAAGTACATCAATGAGCGCCACCTACCGGATAAAGCGATTGATGTTATTGATGAAGCCGGTGCCCGTTGCCGCTTGGCACCAGCGAGTCGTCGTAAGAAGACCGTTAATGTCAGTGATATCGAGGCGATGATTGCCAAGATGGCACGTATCCCTGAAAAATCGGTTTCTTCCAGCGACCGTGATGTACTGCAGAAGCTTGATAATAAGCTGAAGATGCTAGTCTTCGGACAGGATCCGGCTATCGATGTGCTTACCGAGGCGATCAAGCTAAGCCGTGCTGGTCTGGGCGCTGAGAATAAGCCTGTGGGCTCATTCCTGTTCGCTGGTCCTACTGGCGTGGGTAAAACGGAAGTAACGGTTCAGCTTGCACGTACACTGGGTATTGAGCTGCTTCGCTTTGACATGTCTGAATACATGGAGCGTCATACGGTGAGCCGCCTAATCGGTGCGCCTCCTGGTTATGTTGGTTACGATCAGGGCGGTCTGTTGACCGACGCGGTTATCAAGCATCCGCATGCTGTGGTACTGCTTGATGAAATCGAGAAAGCCCACCCGGATGTCTTTAACCTGCTACTACAGGTGATGGATAACGGTACGCTGACGGACAACAATGGTCGCAAGGCTGACTTCCGTAATGTGATTTTGGTGATGACAACCAACGCCGGTGTGACCGAGACGGTTCGCAAGTCGATCGGTTTGATCCAGCAGGATCACAGCCATGATGCAATGGGTGAAATCAAGCGTGTGTTCACGCCTGAGTTCCGTAACCGCCTAGACGGTATCATCTGGTTCAACCATCTTGAGAAAGATGTTATCTCCCAGGTGGTCGATAAGTTCATTGTCGAGTTGCAGGCACAATTGGATGCCCGTGGCGTCTCAATGGAAGTGTCTTCGAAAGCCCGTGAATGGCTGGCCAATAAAGGCTACGACAAGGCGATGGGTGCCCGTCCAATGGCCCGCGTGATTCAGGACAACCTGAAGAAACCAATGGCCAATGAGCTGCTATTCGGTAGCTTGGTCAACGGTGGCTCGGTGCGCGTTGATATCGTCAACGATGAACTGGACTTCCAGTTCAGCAGCGACCTTGAGCCAGCGCACTAAGCGCAGCAGGTCCCGCTAATCAAAAAACCGCCTCCGGGCGGTTTTTTTCGTTCTGGGGCTAGAGGCGATAGGTGAAAGAGCAGGCACTAGGAAAATCGGGAACGAGATTCGAGGAAGAGCAGGCTCTGGGAAGCCGGGAACGAGGTCCTAGGAAGAGAAGGTTCTGGGAAAAGCTAAAGAATAAGAGCGAAGAGCTTGACATCGATGAGCTAAAAGAAAATG
>NZ_JACSOF010000111.1:0-22290 GCF_014349205.1 Photobacterium sp. BZF1 | reverse complement strand
AGGAGGCTTAAGCCTCCTTATTATGTAATGCGGAAAACGTTTCTCTTAGGTAATACCCATCGCCAGTTCCATTGCTCTGTAAATCAACACCCTCAACTAAATGGATAACCAGTGTCGAGTGCAGCACGATCATTGTGACGGCACTCAAGGTCATTTTTTTCCACTTTATAAAGGTTGATTCTTGGATACGCCCAGTCTTGACCAAATAAATCAAAACTACCCATTTGAGTAACGAAAAAATCGTGTACATAGTATCCCAAATCGTTACGCTTTAGCTCATTCATGGTACCAATGTGAGCATTTCACTGCAACTGCGTTAACATCTGCATCTTTTGGCATACAAAATCTTTCAATCACTTACATATCAGCCGCATCGATACAATTGTGATCAGGCTCACACAAAGCGCCAATTTACTTACACCTATAGAAAGGAAGCTATGTATACATGCAGTACATTACATATATAGAACGACATACCAATGCTAACTATTCCCTATGGGAGACAGTTCAACTATCAATGCTTTCTACGCCCTTCCTGTTGCTTAAGTGGATAACCTCAGAAAGGTATGGAAAATCGATTTAACTGGTTTTGATGTCACTTACGATGAAGTTGCAAGCAGTGGTTGATGGCTCAAGTAAATTCAAGAATGATTTGCTAAGAAGCAACTGCTTTTTAGCCGTGGCTAACTCAGGAGATTTCCAGACTCAAGTTATAGACTCCGGTTGCTAAACTTCCCATATAAAAACACCCGCTCTTTATAGGGAGCGGGTGTCAATATTTAAGGCGAAGTTTCTTCCGTCTACTGACAAGCAATAAAATCTAACTTGTATCCTGCTTTTTCATCATCTGGATAGTTATATTGAAGATAACAGTTGTCATTTATTAGGCGAGGAGGAATAACATCATAGTCAAGGTTTGATTTATCAGTAATTATTAACTCTCTAGCATCTTTTTTCTTCGTGATACCCCAATCCCTTTCCTGATTGTAATGCCGATTTATTCCGTCGACTAACGTAGTGATAGTATAAAAATCTGACTCAGGATAACCGAACCTAAAAATGCAGGTTCTTCTTTCGTTCGTACTCATTTCACATCCAGGTATTGAAATGTTTACAGCAGTATGTACTTTATCAGTACTGGTGACATTAGTAACATAAGAATTACTTTCTAATCCATCCATAGCCATTTTACCGTAGCCGAGTTCAAGTCCTGACTCGACAGCACCTTTCAAACCTTCCAGTGCTGAATTTCTCGCATCGACCTGTAAATTCAAGAAACGTGGCGCAGCAGTAACCGCCAAGATACCCAAAATCACTATCACGACGACTAACTCTATAAGTGTAAAGCCATTTCTCTTCATTGTTATTCCCTATGAGTATTAACTCTAATGGGCGTCAATTTAATGGCGAAGCACTTTTCAGTCAATATGATAGGCGTATCTTTCAATCCTAATCAGTAAAAATACTAATAAGCCATCTGGAAACATTTCAATACAAACATGGGCAATGTTTCACCGGAGCTGCAAAATATTCACATTTTGCATAAATCCTAACCTTCCTATTACTCTTCGAGATGACTCTTTCTCGGGAGTTGATGAATTAACCAATAGCCGATACTCATGCTCAATACTACCGCAGCAATACCATACAAATAGGCCACTTCCATCTCTTCCACATCGATAATAATGACCTTTCGGGCAATGGCCATTAATGCAGTTGCCATGACTATTTTTACATGAATAACATTTTCTCGGAGATAAATAGTTATATTGATAAATATTTCAATGGCAATGAGTACAGCCATAAACGCGCCAAACGTCGCCAGCATATCGGAAATAGTCAAGATATATTGAGGAGGCGTTATCAGGCGTTGATAGAGTATCCAGGCAACATCAAGCACCCCCATGACGATAACGAATACCATGATAATCGAGAGAGCCCTGACGGCCCAATGGATAATCACTTGGAGCTTTGCAGATAACACATCATTGCTGTCAATTTTCATGACTCTCCCTCCTCTTATCGCCGCCCGCTCCTACTATGCCATATTGAGGTTTCTCAACTTGGAATTGTCTAGGCGATAATCCCTATTCACTTTCCTCCAATACCGGTGATGTAAAGTCATCAGGCTTAAGCGTAATAACAGAACAACCGATTTCATTAAGTAGTGACTCAGCGGTATTACCCATCAAAAAGCCTGCAATGCCAGTACGTGACAACGAACCTAATATCACCAAATCCGTCCCTTCTTCATTGACATATTTCGGAAGGATCTGGCGCGTTTCCCCTTCAAGCACTTTTATTGAAGTTTGGATCGGGCTGTTTTCATAAGGCATAAGCAGTGACCGCAATCGCCCTAGTCTTTCATCGCGCATTTTTTTCGATAAAAGGGCAATGTCCAGGTCATCATAGCCACTCCATTTCCTCAGGAACCCTTCGGAGTCCAACCGCCATGCATGGCAAACCGTTAAACTCGCGCCGATTATCGAACAAAACTCAACGGCTAGCGCAAGGATCTGCTCGTTAAAATCACGGTAGTCCTGGTTTGAAATGTCTAAAGCAGCCACAATGTTTTTCACCGGTCGTGGTGCTGTACTTATCGACCAAATTGGCACTTCCGATTTACGCATAATATGTAGAGTCGTACTACCGCGCTGGCAGGCTTTTTCTTTTGCCTCCCTATGGGTGTCAAGAATCACCATAGTGGCCTGGCTATCATTCGCCTCTTTGATGATTTCAATGAACGGGATACCAATTCGAATCTTGGTCTTGAATTTGATGTTGCTATATTCCTGCTTGAGTGACTGGACCCACTCCTTGAGGATGCCGTGATAAATTTTCGTCGATTTATCAAGAAGATCGAGTGTTGTACAGGAAAAGCGTGAGATTTCCTTTAACTCCGCCAAATCTTCGATAACAGTCAGCAGTGTCACTTGGGCTGAAATTTGATTGGCAAATTTGAATGCTTGATGAAATGAGTCATCAAGTTGCTGTTCTGGCGCAATAGGAATAAGAAGTTGATTGAAACTCATACCGCCTCCTCAGGTGCAGAACACCTTCATAGGTGCCTTGCTTGAGAACAAATATGCAGTATTCAATACCCAAAGTATAATTAATATTAAACATGACATTCATAGGATTTCATCTATATATGTCCCAACAACACCTCAGGCAACGAATAGGTAATATCAGGAACTTACGTGTATTCCTGAGTGTCTACGAACTAGGTTCAATCACCTTGGCGGCCCAGACGCTAAACTTAACCCAGCCAACCGTTTCTATTCAGTTACGCCAACTCACCGATTTAATCGGCATGCCCTTGTACCACGTCGTCGGCAAAAAACTTATCTTTACCCAAGCTGCTGATACTTTGGCGAAATACACCAATGAGATCTTTGATACCATAGATAGGCTAGAGATTGATTTGGCAAACCTAAGAGAGATTAAAGCAGGGACATTAAAGGTTGCTGTGGTTACCTCTGCCAAATATTTCATCCCACACCTATTAGGCAGTTTCTGCCAAACATACCCGTTAGTTGATATCGTCTTGAAGGTAGGAAATAGGCAGGAAATGGTGGAGCGTTATCATCAAGGGTTAGATGACATTTATCTATTTAGCCATTTGGAACCGCAAATGGAGCCACATTCTATCCAGTTTCTCCCCAACCGCCTCTATCCTGTAGCCCCCAAACATCATCCACTTGCCAGCCAATCGCACGTAGAGCCCAAAGAGCTATTGAATTATCCATGGCTGTCTCGGGAGCCCGGCTCAGGTACCCGTTTCGCTATCGACGCCCATTTTGAAAAACTCAACCTCCAATTCACACCTAAGCTGGTTATTGAAAGCAATGAAGCCATCAAGCACTGTGTGATTGCAGGTATGGGGCTAACCATATTGTCGGAATACGCTTTAGAAGATGAACCGAGTACGGAACTGGCAAAACTCTCCATTGCCAGTTTCCCCATCGTAACCAATTGGCACATCGTTAAAGCCCCGCTCAAACATCAGACCCCGCTCAGTGAAGCTTTTATTCAACATGCTACAGATAAACAATCCCACAATAAGCAGGGTATTACATCGGGAGAATGATAAGTGGGCAGATTAACCTATAGAATAGGTTGTTGAAGATGTAGGGAAACACCTTGTTTCCCTACTTTAGTCATCACCCTGAACAGTAGACTTAAAGAGTTACGTGATGACCATATTAACGATTACAGTTCGGAGAGTTGGTCAGAGAACCAAATTTTACGCTGGAAGCGAGGGTTCTTCGATGACATGTCAATTTTGTACGGATTAGTCTCTTCAGAGCGCTGCGGTAAATTCAGAATCTTACACAGTTCCTGAGCCAAGAATTTCTCAATTTTCAAGACAACCATTTTCTTGCGTAAACGTCCTTGCTCATCCCGGTTGAGGATCGTCGGCATAGTGTTCAGTGTCAGGATCTCACCCAGTGCAGGGTTAGACATACGCTCACGACCCTCAGTACTTGCGTAGAAATGTGAGACGGTGAATACCATGCGGTCAGGTTTCAACTGCTGAAGGAACTGGCAGGATTTAACTACGGTAGAACCGGTGCGGACCATATCGTCGAATAATACGATGCTAGGGTTGTTCAAGCCTTCGAAGGTGTCTTCACTTTCTTCGTGGAGGGTGATTTCTACCTTGCGCTCAGCAGTACGTTCTTTGTCTAGCATGATGAACTTTGCCTTGGTCAAACCAAGTGTGTTGTACATCTCTTTGACGAAGTCGCGAGCACCTTTGTCTGGAGCACAGAGAACGAGACCTTCGCCGTCTGGACCGTAATTCAATATATTTGAATTCAATAAATAATGAGCGTAAATCGTGTAAGGAATAAGGTTGTAGAATCGACCACCGAACACTTCGCTAAACATTCTCTGTACCGAAACAGAATGGTTATGCACCGTCACAACATCATCAACTCCAGCAAGCTTCAACATCTGGGCATAGAGCTTTGAAGTAAAGGGTTGGCCATCAAACTTCTTAATGTCGGCTGTATCGCGCTCACCATGCGTATCCCCCAAATCTGCACGGGGACCACGATCTTGAGCTGAGAAAAACAAGTCTGGTTCAACCAATACCACACGGCTGGCACCATTTTCTTTGGCCGCTCGTGCAATGATAAGGTTATGCATGGCCAATTCCTGGCGACTTGTCACCAAGTTACCGGTACTTACAATAACAACGGTCTTGCCTTCTAAGCTATTGCCAATATTCTCCATATCATTTTCATCTGAGATAAAGCGTGGGCAAAACTCAGTGTTCATGAAGTGCTTCATGCTAATTACATCGGAGATATCTTCATCCTGGCCCATTGCATATGCGACGTCGATCGCGAAAGGGTTGTCGGAAGAGTTACTGACAATCACTACATCGTCTGATTGTGCATTCTGGCTGCTCATGGCATTCCTTATCAATAAGAAAGAGAGTTGGTTGCGGGTATTCTATTACAGAATGAACAAAACGGCAGGAGCAAACTGGACCTTACGCACCAAATGCCTCTCAGTAATACTTACTATGTACTGAAAGAGTAAAAAAGATGTAATACACAGTAGACGTGGTAAACTGCCCCCCTTTTAACGCCCTATACTATTCTCTAGTGCCGACAGACCACGGCACTGTTTTCGTTGGTATTTGGCCAAAAACATAATTTATCAAAAAGGCTGGGCATCTCGGTGTCCTGCTAAGCCCCATTTTGAGAAAACTGTAAGCAAATGATTTCAGACAAAATTAACGAGTATCCAAAGTACTGGGCGGAATGCTACGGTACTGCACCTTTCCTACCGACAAGCCGTGCCGAAATGGATGCGCTGGGCTGGGATAGCTGTGACATTATTATCGTTACCGGTGATGCCTACGTCGACCACCCTAGCTTTGGTATGGCCGTCATCGGACGTTTGCTTGAAGCACAAGGCTTCCGTGTGGGTATCATTGCGCAGCCTGAATGGGGCAATAAAGATGCCTTCATGGCGCTGGGGCAGCCAAACCTGTTCTTCGGCATAACCGCCGGTAACATGGATTCGATGATCAACCGCTATACTGCTGATCGTAAACTGCGCCATGATGATGCTTACACGCCAAATAACGAAGGGGGTAAGCGCCCTGATCGTGCAGTACTTGTTTATTCTCAGCGTTGCCGCGAAGCATACAAAGATACCCCGATTGTACTGGGTGGTATTGAAGCAAGTTTGCGCCGCTTAGCCCACTATGATTACTGGTCCGACAAAGTCCGCCGCTCAGTGCTGTTTGATGCCAAAGGCGATATTCTGCTCTTTGGTAACGCAGAGCGTGCACTGGTGGAAGTCGCTCATCGCCTTGCTGATGGCGAAAACATTGCTGATTTGACCAATATTGCCGGTACTGCGGTGATCATGCGGGAGCGCCCAGAACACTATAAAGAGATCGACTCTAGCCGCATCGAAAAGCCGGGCAAGGCCATGCCAATGCCTAACCCGTACGCGACAGAAGAAACCTGTGCCACTAACAAAAGTGAAAAAGCACAAGAACCTGAAGCTAAGCCCGTTCAGATCCAACCTTCTCGCCATGATGCCGAAACGACCGTTATTCGACTTCCTTCTTTCGAAAAGTTGCGTAACGACCGTATCCTCTATGCCCACGCCAGTCGTGTGATGCACTTGGAAACCAACCCGTACTCTGCACGTGCTTTAGTCCAGAAACATGGTGATCGTGAGCTTTGGATTAACCGCCCACCTATTCCGCTCACGACAGAAGAGATGGACTATGTGTTCGGCCTGCCTTATGCACGAGTACCACACCCGGCATATGGCAAAGCGAAAATCCCTGCTTATGACATGATCAAGACCAGTGTCAACATCATGCGTGGCTGTTTTGGAGGCTGTTCCTTCTGCTCAATCACTGAGCACGAAGGCCGTATTATCCAAAACCGCTCCCAAGAATCGATCCTCAATGAGCTGGAAGAAATTCGTGACAAGGTGCCAGGCTTTACCGGTACGATTTCTGATCTTGGTGGCCCGACGGCGAACATGTACCGCCTAGGGTGTTCCGATCCTCGTGCCGAGAAGAACTGCCGCCGCCCGTCATGTATTTTCCCAGAGATCTGTAAAAAGCTGGATACCGACCACAAGCACACCATCGACTTGTACCGTAAAGCGCGTAACGTCGACGGCATCAAGAAGATCATGATTGCATCAGGTGTCCGTTATGACCTTGCGGTTGAATCGCCAGAATATGTCAAAGAATTGGTGACCCACCACGTCGGTGGCTACTTGAAGATTGCACCAGAGCATACCGAGAAAGGCACGCTGGATCTGATGATGAAGCCGGGCATGGGCACCTATGACCGCTTCAAGGAAATGTTCGAGAAATTCAGCAAAGAAGCAGGTAAGAAGCAGTACCTGATCCCTTACTTCATCTCTGCCCACCCAGGCTCTACCGATGAAGATATGCTAAATTTGGCTCTGTGGCTGAAGAAGAACGATTTCCAGTGTGATCAGGTCCAGAACTTCTACCCATCGCCGATGTGTAATGCTACAGCAATGTATCACTCGGAAACGAACCCGCTCAAGCGTGTTAAATACAAAAAGCGTGAAGACTTGTTTGTTGCCAAAGGTGAACGCCAACGTCGTTTGCACAAGGCCCTGTTGCGTTACCATGATCCACTGAACTGGCCGTTGATCCGTGAAGCCCTGATCAGCATGGGCAAAAAACATTTGATTGGCGACAGGCCTAACTGTTTGGTACCAGAAGAAGGCAGCGAAGCCGAAATGACACCGGCACAACGCCGTGGCTCAGGCCGCCATGGTTCGAAGCGCTTTGCAACCAAACACCCTAACCAGCCTGATATCCGCAAAGATGGTAAGCGTGGAGGCCAGCGCAAGAATGGGGCCCACTCAGGAAGCAACCAAACTGGTAAGCAAGGCAGCAAGCCAAATAGTAGCCGAAACGGTTCATCATCGAATACCAGAAACGGCCAGAACACCAAAGGCCCGAGTAACGGTTCGAAGCCTCAGTCAAGACAAGGTGGAAATGGAAAAGGGAATACACCGCGTAATGGCAAGCCTAGCCAATCACGCTCCGGTGGAAAACCTAACCGTTCTCGCGCACGATAAACATCAAAGCCCGCTGATAGCGGGCTTTCTTTTACATACTGCATGTTACAGTCGCTTATCGCATCAACTCCGATGCCATCAGCCCCACTACGGCCAGTGCCACCAGCACACCGAAGCCAATCAAAATTTTCTGTTGCGATTTCTCATCAAGATACTTAGTTACTAGTGCTCCCAGCAACAAAAGTACAATGATCACAGCAAGCTTCAGCATCTCAACACCACAATGAATATTGACTCATATAACAACCATATCAGACCAGTAATGCCTGATCTGTCTAGCCAATCATATTTTCACTACTCGGCAAAAGTCGTTTGTAACATACTGTTTAAACAATAAATCACAACCTGGTTTTTGCCATTGGCCTTCGCTTGGTAGAGTGCCTGATCGGCTCTGGCTATGGATTTTTCCATGTTACCGCTAACTTCCGCCACTCCGATACTCACATGTACCCGGCAGGACTTACGACCATCTGTAATCTCAACACCCGAAACACTAGAACGAATGGACTCCAGCTTTGCTTTAGCGGCCAGTAAATCTTTGGCAGGCAACAAGATAGCAAACTCTTCACCTCCATAACGGGCCACAACAGCATGCCGATCACTTTCCTCTCTCAAGCAATTTGCCACGGATGTGATGACTTGATCGCCAAATAAATGCCCATAGGAATCATTGATGATTTTGAAATCATCAATATCAATCATGGCTACATAACACTTAGCCTCTGCTTTGATCTGCTTTTCAATTTGAGCCTGCAGGTAGTTCTTATTCCTCAAACCTGTCATGGCATCGGTTTGCTGAATCCTCAACGCCAGCATGACATGCCCTAACGCCCCTTGGGCATAAGTCCTGAGCATATTAATAAAGAATGGCAACTCCAAACGAGGAGAAGTGATGTATAACAACCCGATTAACTGTTTATTCTTGGTTAATGGCACTCGAATACATGCTTTTCCGGGCGCGAGAAAAGCCGATAGGATATCCGGTTGCTTCTCTGGCAATTTTGCCAACCTTCCCAATTTCGACGCTAAATTCAGTCGTAACTCTTTCTCAGAGATACAATGCTTGCACTGTGCCGATTCAAAATCACCCGAGTACACATTTCGCATATACAGGTGGATTGACTGGCAGCCAATAACCCCTTCAACCATCTGCTTCAATGCATCGAGCAGTTCGGGAAGGCTCTCGACTTCACTAAGCTGCCTACCATAAATATGCACCCGGTGAATAATATAGAACGACAAACCAATGATTAGGATGAATACCAAGAGTGACAGAGTAACGGCACTGATACTGAAGGTATGCATAATAATTTCAGACTTAGCCGCGCCAGATAAAACAATCCAGTTATGTAAATCATTTACCTCATAAACGCTGAATTTTTCCTTATCCTTATACTCATAGGAAGAAATGATGCCAGCCCCCTTGCCTTTCTCGATAGCAGCCAGCAAATCGCGGCTGACACTGACAGACGGCGTTCCTATCCTACTTGGATCAGGGTGCATGACTATATTCCCAGTCCCCCGCTCAACCGCATAAACATAGCCATGATCCAATGTTTTGAGCAGCGACAGGTTGTCATACAAGCTTTCGACATCGACTTCCAGGATAATCCGAACTTCCTGTTGCTTAACAGCTTCTAGCACAGCAACAAAGGCAACCGTCCACTTTCCTGTACTGCCGCTTAGGTACATGGGCGTAATATAGTTTTGTCCCGTTCTAGCGGGCATATACCAAGGACGCTTGGCAACCTTTTGGGCCACAGCTTCTCTGTAAAAACCATCGGTGCCATAGTAATTACCATAAGCGAGCAAGCCCACTTCGAGGTATTTGCTTTTCTCACTCACTATCGTTTGCGCCGCTCCCATTAGGCCATCAATACTGTTTTTCTCCTCCCAGAGCTGCTCTAAAAGGTACAGGTGGCTTTGTGCGGAATGGAAATGGTGCTCCAAATACTCCCGTGCAATGCGTACGTTTGAGGTTGCCTGGCTAATTGCTGCATTTTGGTTATTTTTATATTCGCTGTAACCGACATAAATTAATAAGCTTAAGACAGAGATCACCAGCGGAAATATAATCGAAATTAATAATCTGGGCTGTACTTTCATGTACTTCAATAACCTTTGAAGTTTATTTTTTGTCACCCGGTCAAAATTTTGACCGCGCGTAATGCAACATTATCCATATGTAGAGAAAAAGCGCTTTTAGTTATAGAAATCAAAGCACTATTTAGTGATCTATTGCACAAAAGTTCGCAAGGTGAGGTGAAAAATCCTACTTTATACGCAACAAACAAGAGTTAATAAGAAAAAAGCACGAGAAAAATAAACCAATATTTGAAAATAGCCCTCCTCCATCAATTATACCCAGGGCGCCAAAATCTCTAGTTACGAAAAAGCCCTGCATGGCAGGGCTTTAAACGAGAAGAGTTTCATTTACGTTAGGCTTAGATATAAAACATTGGGTAATCTTTCAGCTCAGGAATGACTTTCTGCAGTTGCTGCTCTTCTTCCGCCAAACCTTCGATAGACTCACACACAGATCCTGCCTGCTCGGCGACTTCGCCAGAGCGTTGTCGTATTTTTTTCTGTAAGCTCTTTTTCAACTCAGATAACTGGGTTTGAAATTCAGAAAAGCTCAGGTCGCCGCTTTTCATTTCCTCAGAAAGCGAAGCAATGACGCCCGATACCGATTCAACACTGATATGCTTCAGGGCATCTTCAAATTCTTGCTTCCAATCTGTCTCCATCGACCCGAACACATCAGCCGGCATGACGAACTCGCCTTCAGGATAAAATTTCTGTTTAGCCTTCGTGCTGTACTCATCGACTAACTGCTCGGCGCCAGCAAAAGCATCACCCTCTCCAAAATGCGCTGAAAGCTCATCGATGACTTCTTGGGCAATACTGGCGCCATCATCGGCTAGCTCTGCCATTTTTGGCAGGTATGATTTCACATGCTCACTGTAAGATTGTAAGGCTTGCATCTGTTGGTCAGACAGCGCCACTTGCTCGCCATTAATAAAGAGCTGGTTATCTTGATCAATCAAGAGTTTAGGTTCACCGCCCTGATATACCGAGACTTGTTCATCAGAAATATGAATATCATTGGGTACATTGACCGGACAACTTTGGGCAAAACTTCCTGCCGAGCAAGCAAGAAGAGGCAAGGCAATAACTGTTTTTTTCATAGCTAACTTCAATCTTACCGATTTTGTTGCCCTACTTTATACCCAAACGGCTGCCTAATGCCAGCAGATAGCGACTCGCCATTCCGCCACCCTCTGCAATTTATCCCTTGCGAAGAATACATATTACAATCACTTAGGTATATACTACCCCTTGGCCCAATCAAATAAGAGTTATCGTGGAAAAAGTCGCTATTTTTGTCGATGTACAAAACATCTATTACACCGTCAAAGACACCTATGGGTGTAACTTTGATTACAATGCCTTTTGGGCTGAAGCCTCCCAAGGCAGAGAGGTTGTGGCAGCCTATGCGTATGCCATTCACCGCGGTGATGAAAAACAGCGGCAGTTCCAGAATATTCTTCGGGGTATTGGCTTCGACGTTAAGCTTAAGCCATTCATCCAACGCAGTGATGGCTCAGCCAAAGGCGATTGGGACGTCGGTATCACTCTCGATGTGATGGAGCATGCACCAGATGTTGACCGTATTATCTTGCTCTCTGGTGATGGCGACTTTGATCTATTGGTTGATAAGGTCCAAACCAAGTACGGGATAGACGTTGAGATCTATGGCGTTCCGGGACTCACCGCAGCGTCACTGATTAACACCGCCCATATTTTCCGTGAGATTGAAGATACCCTGCTGCTCAAACGCTAGAGACAAAAAAGGTAGGAGCCAAGCTCCTACCCAAAAATACATTCACAGTCTCTTCGTTAACTTGCCACAATTAACGCATTTCCGTTAACGCTTTATAGTCTTCGGTGCCACGCAACTCCTTTAGTGCACCAATCATCATCTTCAACGGTACAATCACAAAGTACACCGAGGCGACGACGACCATCACAGGGTCAGCATATACAGAGTATGCCGCCAAACCGATATGCTGCATCACGGTTGCCAAGATAAAGCCGACCATTACCGCACCACTGATCACTGTATCCATCATCCATTGTTTAGATTCAGCAACCACCAAGTTAGAGCCTGACTTTTGGCCATACTTCCTCATCACGACATACGTCGCCAAGCAACCCACAACGTTAATCACACCAAAAAGAAGTGCTAAACCGGTATCAATATCTCGACCACCATCCAGTATTGCCAAAATGGCTGAGCTGAATGAAATACAGCACATGAAAGTGATGACTAACCCTTTGAACGCGATAACCATTGGCTCAACCTTCTGGATCGCTTCAGAGTCTTTTCGGGATGGCGAGCGGATATACGCTGCAGCCATCAGGGATAACACGGTCAACGCCAAACTGACCAATGAATAAGCACCGTCGAAAATAATTACCAGTGAGCCCATCCATAGACCAAAGCCTATCCCTAAAACGGCAAACAACAGCGCAGAAAATGTTGAAAATTGTAAAAGCTTGCGCTCCAGTGCCACATTACATTGCATAACTACCTCAGTGCAGGGTTGCTATATCCCCTGCTTGATTTCCAATTTTGTTCTCACTGGCAATCATACCGAGCCTGCCCGAAAGCTGATAATCGCTGAGCGTCAATTTTTTTGACGCTAACACTGACTTTCCTTAGAAGTTGAAGGATAATTACCCTTACTCTCTCAACCTACTCAGGACACAGGATAGCGATGAAACTCAGTCAATTAGCGCTGTTTCTAGATACCTGCGAAACAGGCTCGATTACCGAGGCCGCAAAAAGGTGCGGCAAAAACCGTACGACGGTCAGTTCGGCGCTTAGTGCACTCGAAGATGAATTGGGTGTATCGCTGCTCGAACGCAGCGGCAACCAAGTACAGCTAACGGAAATCGGCGACTCAATAAGAAGTGATGCCGAACGGATCATGATGATAGCCAATGATATCCATGCCAAATGCCAGCAGCACCACGAAGGCGTTGAATCCGTGTTGCGAATTGCCAGAGACGATGCCCTTCCAGAAGCCTTCTGGCGCCAGTTAGTCCATGACCTGAGTGTGAAATACCCCAATAGCAGCATCTCTATCTATGTCGCACCGCCTCCTGAGCTTGATGAAATGGTCGAGCAGAATATGGTGGATATGGCTTTCTGTTTATTGCCAACGACAGATAACCTGCCAAACAACCAATATACCCAATTGGGACAGATTAGAATGATGTCGGTGGCACGGGCTGATCACCCCCTTAACCACCTTAACGAAGTGCTCAGCGATGACTTGGCCCATGCGACAGAATTTGTGCTGGCAGCAATTAAAGATCAAACCCTTACCGCCGTTTCACCCACGTCAAGCAACTATATCGCGCTAACCTTTTACGAACACCTGCGCAATGCTGTACTCGATGGCAACGGCTGGTCTACGGTCCCATCCGTGCTCATCAATAGCTACTTGCGCGATGGTACGCTGAAAGTACTCAACCATTACCAGTCGATGCGCTGGCAGCCTTATGGGGTAATCTATGGCAAGCATATTCAGTTAGGTAAAGTCTCAAGATGGCTATCAACCCAGCTAGAGGCTTATCTAGACAAGGAGTCGAACTAGATACAAGTGACATAAGGATGTCACGATAGCTCAAACAAAAGGTCATGTTTTCACTCTAGCGTTATATAAACCCTAGATATTCAAGGTAGAGACATGTCCGTCACACATCACCGAACTATTTGGCTATCAGACATCCATCTGGGCAACAAAGACTGCAAAACCGATTATCTATTGGATTTCCTACGCAAGAACAAAGCCGACACACTGGTTTTGGTCGGCGATATCATTGATTTATGGTCCCTGAAAAACAAACACTATTGGCCAGAAAGTCATAACCAGATCATTGGCTTGCTATTGGAACAAGCCAATGCCGGTACGAGAATTATTTATATCCCGGGAAACCATGACAGTTCCGTTAGGAAGTTTGTCCAGTTCAACTTCGGCCATGTCGAATTACATGACGCTTATATACACACCACAGCAAACGGTAAGCGTATCCTTGCTATCCACGGTGATCAATTTGATAGTGTGGTATGCCACAACCGCTTCCATGCCATGATTGGCGATGTTGGCTACGACTTCTTATTGTTTATCAATCGTTGGTGGCACCTTTTCCAAAAGTTGCGTAACAAACCCTATTGGTCGCTGGCAAGCTATCTGAAATCCAAAGTTGATAAAGCCAACCAGGCTATTGAGCGCTTTACCCATGCGGCAATCAACCATGCCCGCCAACAAGATGTCGATGCCATTGTGTGCGGCCACATCCACCACCCCTCTATTGTGCAAGACAAGGAAATCCTCTACCTCAATGACGGTGACTGGATTGAAAACTGCACCTGTATCGCCGAAGCCTTTGACGGTGAATTATCATTAATCAGTTGGACAGACAGGTATCAAGAAATCGCCCGCAATCATTCGCTTAAAATCGTATCGGATAACCCTGCTATTGAAGTATCAAAAGAAAAAGTGGCCTGATTTGCAATAGAAGCCGGCCTACTTAATTACAGTACAACTACCTCAGTTTCATTGTTGAGCCTATGTCTCAATGTAAGGTTTCTATACTCAGTAAACACAATTATTTGTTGAAGTTCATTAGAGGTAGGCCTAAATGATAAAAAAACTAGTGGCCGAGTTCATCGGGACTTTTTGGTTAGTACTCGGTGGATGCGGCAGTGCTGTTTTATCGGCAGCTTTTCCTGATGTCGGAATTGGTCTGTTAGGCGTATCGCTCGCTTTCGGGCTTACTGTTGTCACAATGGCCTATGCCATTGGCCATATTTCAGGGTGTCACCTCAACCCTGCAGTCACTGTCGGCCTATGGTCTGGCGGTCGCTTCCCTGCCAGTGAAGTCATTCCCTATATTGTCTTTCAAGTATTGGGGGCAATCGCTGGAGCATTCGTTCTCTATATCATTGCTAGCGGTCAGGCCGGCTTCAGCCTCGAAGGAGGCCTCGCGTCCAATGGCTATGGCGACCACTCCCCCGGTAACTACACCATGATGTCAGGCTTTATCAGCGAGTTTGTTATGACATTCATGTTCCTGATAGTCATTCTTGGCGCAACCCACAAGTTGGCATCTCCTGCAATGGCAGGCTTGGCGATTGGTTTGGCGCTCACACTGATCCACCTGATTAGCATTCCAGTCACCAACACCTCAGTAAACCCTGCTCGCAGTACAGGTCCTGCCGTTTTGGTCGGCGACTGGGCAATGGCCCAGCTATGGTTGTTCTGGTTAGCACCATTACTCGGGGCGCTTATCGCAGGATTAGTGTACCGGTGGCTTTCCCCTGATAACGAATAAACCCCACAAATAAATAATGCGGCCAAACGCCGCATTATTTTTTGCTGGTTGAGTAACCCAGTATATAGCCCTATCGGCTCGTTAAAATCCGAACGAGTACTTGGACTGGGTGCTTCATCTTTATGTGTTCAAAACGCTTTACCTGACTACGGCAAGAGTAACCTGTCGCAAGGCACCTGTCTGGATCCAACTTGGCCAAATTCGGCTGCCAGCTAAGGTCGAAGACGCCTTTCGATGTCTCTAGCTTGTCTTTCTCGTGCCCAAACGTTCCTGCCATCCCACAACAGCCCACTGAAACTGGCTTCAAGTTAGCGCCGAAGTGACGGAAGATGGTTCCCCACTCTTTTTCTGCATTCGGCAATTTTGTTTTCTCAGTGCAGTGCGCAAACAGATACCAGTCATCACCTTCAACTTGTGGTGCTGCGGGTTTCTCTGCCAGTAAAGGGAGCAACCATTCATGGGCTGTCAGCACTTCGAAATCTCCGCGCTTGCCACCCAAGACTTCGTTGTATTCATCGCGATAACACAGGACAAGGGCTGGATCGACACCCATCATAGGGATCCCCAACTGAGCTAACTGGTTGAGAAAGTCAGCTGTGCTCTTGGCCGTTTTAGCAAACTGGCGTAAGAACCCTTTTACATGCTGCGCTTTACCATTTGACTTGAACGGTACCAGCATTGGCTTTTTACCGAGTCTTTCGGCAAGGAATACCAAGTCGCGAACAACTTCTGCATCATAGTAGCTGGTAAACGGATCTTGGACGATCAGCACATAGTCCTGACGCTCACGCTGCGATAGTGCTTGCAGCCACTGCAGGTCAAAGCGCGTTGAATGATGGCCATCCAAGCTTTCAAACAGCGTCGGCACCGATAGCGCAGGCATATCCACATAGCCAATTGTTTTTGCCGTCAGACTTTTCGACCAATTTGGGCGCATAATCGCATTAAACGTTGCTGGCGCCTTGGCCATAATAGGCAAGTAACTTTCAACATAGGCGACAAGGTAATCTTTGGCAGGACGCTGGTAACGGCTGTAATAGATATTCATAAACCGCGAGCGGAAGCTCGGTACATCGACTTTGATTGGGCATTGGCTGGCACAGGCTTTACATGCCAAACAACCATTCATCGCTTCCATGACTTCATGGGAAAAATCGTAGTCATTACGTTTAGACCCAAAGCTATTCCTGAAACGGTCAATGATTTGCTTCACGGACGGTGAACTGTCCATGAGGGATTTTTCAAGCTCGACAGGATCAATACCCTGCTCAGAGAGTTGGCGAAGCCATTCACGTACCAAGCCTGCACGCCCTTTAGGGGAATGGCGGCGATCGGCGGATATTTTCATTGACGGGCACATTGGCGAACTCGTGTCATAGTTAAAACACAAACCGTTGCCATTACATTCCATCGCCTGTTTAAAGCTATCGCGCACTTTCACAGGGATCTGACGGTCAAAGTAGCCACGCTTCACGCCGTCCACTTTGACTAACTCAGCGTCACTTTCCAGCGGTGTACAAATCTTACCGGGGTTCATCCGGTTATCGGGATCAAATGCTGCCTTGATTCGGCGTAGTTCGGTAAATAGCTCTTCACCAAAAAAGTCAGGGCCGTACTCTGAACGGTAGCCTTTACCGTGTTCCCCCCACATCAAGCCGCCATATTTTGCCACCAAAGCAACCACCTGATCGGAAATCTGCTTCATCAAGCGCTCTTGCTGGGGATCGCACATATCTAGCGCAGGGCGAACATGTAACACGCCCGCATCGACGTGACCGAACATGCCGTAATCCAGTTGGTGCTCATCGAGAAGTTGACGGAAATCAGCAATGAAATCAGCCAAATTTTCCGGTGGGACACAGGTATCCTCAGCAAATGGGACCGGCTTTTTGCTACCTTTTGCCGCGCCGAGTAAGCCCACGGCCTTTTTACGCATATTGTAGATTTTCTGGATATCAGCAAGCTCAGTACAAACTTGATAGCCAATAATGCCATGCTGTTTTTTTGCTAGCATCTCATCAAGGCGCAAACACAAGTCATCAACTTGCTGCTGGTTTTCCGCTGGGTCATTACTGGCATACTCGACAATATTGATCCCTAGCATTTCTTGGTTTGGCACGTCTGTGATCAACTCACTGACCGTGTGCCAGATAATATCTTGCTTCGCGAGATTCAAAACCCGAGAGTCGACAGTCTCTACCGACAGTGCCTGCGCTTCGACCATCATAGGGGCATTACGTAGCGCCGAGTCAAAGCTATCGTATTTGATATTAACGAGGGTACGGGATTCTGGGATCGGCGTAAGGTTCAACTTGGCTTCGGTAATAAAGGCCAACGAACCTTCCGAACCACACAGCAGACGGGTGATATCAAACTGACCCTGTGATTCATCAAAACCGTTTTTTAAGTCATAACCGGTTAGGAAACGGTTGAGCGGTGGAAACTTGTCTACAATTTGCTCGCGCTTTTCTCGGCATACCTGCTCAGACACTTTAAGGGCCTGACTGGCAAGCTCTTTTGCAACAGGCAACGACTGAATAGCATCACTTTGAAGCGGCTCGGTATCCAGCACCGAACCATCTACCAATACCGCTTTGAGACCCAAAACATGGTCTGAGGTTTTACCATACTTGAGAGAGCCTTGACCTGAAGCATCGGTATTTATCATACCGCCTATGGTTGCCCGGTTACTGGTAGAGAGATCTGGAGAGAAAAAGAAACCATGAGGCCGAAGGGCATCATTGAGCTGATCTTTCACCAAGCCAGTCTGTACCCTTGCCCACCCCTCTTCGGCATTGATTTCCAAAACCTGATTCATATGCCGTGATAAATCCACCACAACACCAGGGGTCAGCGACTGACCATTGGTGCCTGTGCCACCACCACGGGGCGAAAACGTAATACTGGTGAAAGACTGAGTCTGAGCCAATTGGCCCAATGTAACCAGATCTTGGTTGTTGGTAGGAAAAATGACAGCCTGTGGCAGTTGTTGATAGACGCTATTATCCGTTGCCACCGCAAGACGGCTAGCATACGAGCTTTCTATATCACCACTAAAACCGGCTTTTTCCAGTTCTTGTAGGAACGATAGTACCAATTCCTCAGTACCGTTTTGGTGTGTCAGTGCTGGTAACATTGCTCTCCTTGTCCAGTATCACGCCGTATCCTACGACGACTGGCCTCTCCATTGCTTTATAATTAGGTTGTTGTCACACTTTACCCCAGCAAGATCGGGAAAAAAAGTATCGGGTTCAATCCACTAACCTGTTCATATATTCTACGTAACTGACAGGCTAACGGCTCAGCTGCTGCCGAAACCACGACGAACCGCAAACTAGCCAAACCCCCAGTAGCAAATAGCCACTTGTATTGATACCCAATACCATCAATGTTGATGATTGCACCGCAGCGATGGCCATCATTGCCCCCGAGATACCAACCGCACCGAGCAATACACCAATAGAAGCGACAAAGCGTCGCTTGGCCGATAGCTGAGGCGTTATCTGGTCAACTTTCAGGGCATAATTGATCCCGAAGAAAATACCCAGCAGAAGTGAACACAAATAGGCTTGGGCTGGTACCAATGATATACCCGCCACAGTTCCTGTTAGTATACCCAAACCGAGCCAAAACCATCGGCTCGTCAATAGCTGCCGGTAAGCCCTACACGTATCTCTCCGCCATAGGATAAACATGGCAACCATAGCAAAGCCGAGCATCATGCTCATAATCACATCGCTGATAAAGTGAACGCCAAACCAGACCCTAGCCACACCCTGCCCGGCAACCACTAACACAACCAACAACGCTATCATCACTTTCTGCTGTTTAGTTTTGACCTGACGCTGCAACAAGTATCCCCATCCCCCAAATAGCAGGGAGGCCATCAATACCTGTTCACTAGGAAAACCAAAACCGGGTGCATTAACTTTTTGCAGGTCAGGGATAATGAAAAACGGACGGGGCATCATCAAGCCATGTTCAAGTAAAGAGGCGCCAAGCAAGGTAACCAATATCACACAAGTAACGTCGAGGAAAAACCGCGTTCGGTAATACCCTGCCATTAAAGCCAATGCAACAAAGACAAACCATGGCCCTCCCAGCACAGCGAGAGCGTGCATCAAACCACCAAAAAGCCACTGTGAAAAAGACGACCACGTCGAGATAACTTGTTGGAACTGGCCTATCAAGCCCAGCTCGTATTCGTGCAAAGGGCTAATGTCGTAATCAAAACGGTCGTAGACCTTCACTTCACTATCAGGAGTGGACGCAAGCCATTGCGGTAAAAGGGCAGCATCTTCAGCATAGCGGTGTTCTCGGGCCTCGGTTAATGATGGGTCGATGAGGTAAACTCGCTCGACTTCTGTTGCAAAATGCTCGGCAAACCATGACGCCACAATAGGATATCCACGGCTATCTCTAAACGATGAAACAGGAATAGGCGATTTAGCCCGGCAGGCATAAATGGCCGCCCTATCGCGATATTGGATCAGGTGCTCAACCTCGACTTCAATCCCCGCCTCTTCGAGGGCCTCGCGCGCAGCTGCCTCTTGGGGCGTATCCCCTTTATCGATATATCCCCCAGGTAGTGACAGCTTGTTGGTAATGGCTTCTAATAACATAATCAAGTTATCGCCATTGCGTATCACGCAAACCGCCCCGACAATGTTGTCTGGTTGCTGACCGGAATATCTCGCGCTGTTTCCGGCGTTAGCGTTAAAACTAAGAGCTACCAGAAAAATAAGTACAACATACTGGAGGATGGGGTTTGATTTCACTGGGTAATCCAATGCTAGATTTGAGGAGTAGTGTTTAAGATGCTATCAATAATCAAATACTCAAACCATTGAAATAGATAGATGGTGTACGTTTTCTAATGTCATCATGCTACCTTGCTCATTCAGTCACCCAATCATCAGTTTCATAACACTGGCCTATTTAACAGTATGAATACCCAAGCAACCTCCCCGGATTTACCAGAAACCTATTACCGAGATAACTTCCATTGCTTGGTGAGCACTGTTGCCGATCAATACTCTGATTTGCTGACTGCGCAAGAAACACTTTGGTACAACTCTTATCTCGCCTTGACTGAACCCGCACAGTGCCTCTATATCAGGCTACTTACCCGCAAAGGGCCTTTGTTTAGACGCGATAAAATCCACTATCCTGAAATACAACTTTTGGCAAAAGCCTTCGAAGAGTTGGACCAAGTAGGACTGATATCACTGCAACACGACGCTATTTCCCATCGAGATTTTTGCCAGTTATTTACTAAGCCTGAGCTTCTCAGCACTTTCGATTTCCTTTCGGGCAGCAAACAAGCTAAGAAAGCAGAGATTGTTGAACAAGTCATCCAGCATCACCCTGATCTCACATTCTTGAGTAGTGAAATACTGAAAGTTCATTATGCGGAGCACTTATCGGTTTTCTGCTTACTCTTTTTTGGTAATACCCATCAGGATCTCAGCCAGTTTGTCTTGGCTGATATTGGTATCCAGCAATTTGAAGACTACCCGATTGATACGGCCTTCCGCTTATTCCAACACAGGGAGCACATTGATAACTGGTTAGCTCTCTCCGAAAAATCAGACATATATTGGCAGCATAAAGAAGCAAGAGAGACACAAGCTATCGCTGAAATGCAATCTGATCTGCCCGGTGCATTCGATTGGAAACCACTGGAGCGAAAACGCCAACGCCTTATCAATCATATTGCCCGTGATCTAGAAAGACTGGGTAATCATGATTCAAACCGCCTTGACCAGGCCCTTGCACTTTTCAAGCAAAGCGAACGTGCACCTTCAAGAGAAAGGCAGATCAGGATCCTCGACAAACAGGGGGAAACAACGCAGGCATTGGATTTAGCCAAACGGGTACTGGCAACACCACAAAACGAGGAAGAGGCTGATGTTGCCGACGTCCTCAACCACCGTTTACTCAACAAGTTAGGGGACAAACAGCCGCCGAGGAGAAAACCCAAATTCGACAGTGAAAAACTCAAGTTGATTCAACAACAACCTTGCGTTGAACTTGATGTCGCGGCCTACTACCAACAACAGGGCTGGCAAACCTATTATCTTGAAAACGCCCTGCTTTGCGGGTTGTTTGGCCTTGCCATGTGGGACATTATTTTTTCTGCCCAACAAGGCGCATTCCTCAACCCTTTCCAGCGCTCACCTAAAGATATGTTTTCGAGTGATTTCTACCTCAACCGTAAACAACTCATTGATAAGCGTCTCAACGAGATTGAAAGCGGTGTATGGGATAACTGGTTAGCGGTGTATAACGCTAAGCAAGGGCTAAGTAATGATTGGGTTCATTGGGGCGTGTTCACTGAAGATATCTTGATAAAAGCAGTTTCTGTCATTCCCGTATTGGCTTTAACAGCCATCTTCAAGCGCATCTTATTTGATCCAAAAAACAACCGCAGTGGCTTCCCCGATTTAGCCTTATTTAAAGATGGGCAATACTGTCTTGCCGAAGTAAAAGGCCCGGGGGATACCTTGCAGAATAACCAAATTCGATGGCTTAAGATGTTTGAGCAACATAGCATTACAGCCAAAGTGGTGTACGTTGAATGGTACTAGGGCTAAAGTCTAGCACTATTTAACTGTAACAAGATATAAATAAGGCATCGCTAACTTGTATTAATAACCAACAACTGAAAGCAGTATAATGCAATAAATAACAATTATTGATCATTTCAAATTAACGAATATGCAGAGATATCTAGGTATTAATTAATAAATTTTGAAAGGGACACTGTAAATA
>NZ_JACSOF010000110.1:0-22514 GCF_014349205.1 Photobacterium sp. BZF1 | reverse complement strand
ACTAATTGACAGTCTCTAACTGACTCTGAATATATTAGCGCAAATCAGCTCGTTATTTTGAACTCTACTTGCAATAACGGGACGTACCATATATTGGGGCAATTTCGAGCTAGAACAAACAGTGAATTCTGATTAACGTATAAATTAAACAGCAAAAGACAAAAAAGGGACCCAAGCCTCGCTTAGATCCCCGAATCTTATCATTCAACGTTCAGCCGCTTTATCTTACCGCGACACTTAAACTGCCTCTTTAAGCACCACTTCTTTTTCACAAGGCTTAGGCTGGTAGCCCTTGATGGCAAAGAAGGCGATGACAAGGTAGCAACTGAATGTCAGCCAGAAGGTATCGGCGATAAAGAAGCTGTCCGCCAGAAGTGCCTGAACGAAGGGCAGGACCGCCCCGCCGCAGCCGGCCATGACTAAAATGCCGGTTGCTTTTGCCATATCGCCGCCTAGCTTTTTGACCGCCAGCGAGAAAATCACCGGATACATAATGGAGTGGCACAGGCCGAGAGCGACCAGTAATAACCCGCTGGTTCTGCCCGGCAGCATGATGGCGGTGAGGGTAAAGCAGGCAGCCAGCAGTGCATTGAAAATGAGTGTTTTGCGCGCACTGACCTTGAGGAACAGGAATGTACCGACAAGCCTCCCCAGCATCGCCCCGCCCCAGTACATTGCAATGAAACGGCTCGCTTCGGTAAAGCTCATTCCGCCAGCATGGCTCAGGTAGCTAATAAGATAAGTCCCGGTGCTGACTTCCGTGCCGGTATAACAAAATATCGCAAGTACACCGAGCCAGAAATGGCGGTGTTTGATCAGCCGGCTTTTCGTCTGGTTCTGATTTTGTGGGGAGTTAGGAGTGGCAGGATATGTGATGGGAAGTCTTGCTAGGGCAATGCTGATAAGGGTAATGATGGCAGCGAGAGTGAGGAAAGGCACCAACAGGTTGCTGGCTTGCTCGGCTGTTGACTGTTCATATTCCCGGAACAAAAATCCTGCTGCGAGCATCGGGGCTAGCGTTACCCCAAGGGCGTTGACGGTGGAGCTGAAGGTCAGCCGCTGCGAAGTGCCTGATTCGGGGCCAATCTCTGCAATGATGGGGTTGGCCACCACCTGCAAGGCTGTCACAGCCACAGCGATAACGGCAATGGCGAATAGAGTCAGGCCATATGAGGCATAGCTGCCCGCCATCAATACTATTGTGCAGCCAATAGCCGACAGGCCAAGGGCTAGCAACAGGCTAGGTTTGAAGCCAATCCTACCTATCAGCACTGCTGTAGGCAGGCTGGCAATAATAGGTGTTGAGGAGAAGATAACCTGGACCCAAATCGACTGGGTATAGGTGAGCGAGTAGACATCCTGTAAATAAGGGACCAATAAATTGGTGGTTGCGGTGAGCATCCCCCATATGAATGGCACAAGACTGATCAGCCACAAGCTTTGCTGGTGGCTGAGTGTGGATTTTCTTTTCATTTGTGAGCTGAACCTGACGCGATAATTAGCAGAAGGCGGCTACCGATGTTTTGGAGAAAAGGTAGCCGCGCAGGCGGGAGTGTTAACCTTTGAGCAAGTCTGAGATTGCAGGGATCGAGGCCTGGATAGCATAACCTCCTGCAATTTGGTTGAAGATGACGTCGGCTTTGGCTTCACGCAAAATAGCAATACCCGCCATGATGTCCCACGCATTGATAAAGTCTTCACGGTAGCCGTCAAAGCGCCCTGCGGCTACGTGGGCAAGGCCGAGTGCGGCGGAGCCATGACGGCGATGCTCAATACCGTGCTCTAGCAGGCGGGTCATTGTGGCCAGGTAGTTTTCCAGCGGCATCTTTGCCGAATAACCAAGGTTAACCAAGCCGACAATGGCGTTATCACCTTGATTGACCTCTAGAGGACGGTTGTTCAGCCAAGCGCCTTGGCCTACTAGAGCCGAGAAAAGTTCGTCATGGCATGGGTCGTAAATCACCCCAATCACCGGCTCACCCTCTACCACATAGGCAATCGACACACACCACATTGGTTGCTGGCGCAGGAAGTTTGTGGTGCCATCAATCGGATCTACCACCCAGGTCCCTTCGCTGTCAGGGTTGGATACGCCGCTTTCCTCACCAAGAAAACCATCTTGTGAGTAGTGGTGGCTGAGTTGCTGGCGGATGAAATTCTCTGTCTCTTTATCAGCGACACTAACGAAGTCTTGGCGGCCTTTGACATCAATATCCAAGCCTTCTTCAACCAATTTCTTTTGGTAGGTATGGGCAATCGTACCGGCTTCTTTAGCGAGTTGGCAGGCAAAGGTATAGCGTTGTTGTAAGTCGTTATTCATTGTTATTCCATTACAGTGATTGTCGGCGGATCAGGGAGACATCCAGGTAGCAGGTACGTGCTGCTTGGTCGGGATGCTGAATGCGACTGATCAGCAATTCGACGGATTGTGTTGCCATCTCATCGGTGGCTTGTTTTATGGTCGTCAGTTGGTAGCTTTTCCAACTGGCTTGTTGCATGTCATCGAATCCGGCAACGAACATGTCATCGATTATATGTTTGCCGGTTTTGTCCTTGAGGCCATCAATCAGGCCGAGGGCAAGGTAGTCATTGGTACAAAAAACGCCGTCGGGCTGAGACTCAAATGCCGACAGGTTTTCAGCCGCTTCTAGCCCGCCTTGATAACAATGGCTGGGTGCATAAATCACATCGACACGGATGCCCATTTGCTCGGCGTATTGGCAAAACAACTGCTCGCGCTTGCGGATGCTGTAGGAGTGTGCTTGCGAACTGATGACGGTAATATGTTTGCAGCACTTTTCGGCAAAAGCCTCCAGCAACAGGCGGATACCGCCAGCGTTATCACACAGCACGCGGTCAACATGCGGATGTTTGTCCTGCTTGTTGACTAGAACCACGGGCACCTGATTTTCCGCACAGGTTTCAAAGATGGCTGCAGGTGGGGTATCTGAAGTGACGATGACCCCAGACACATTGTAGTGCAGCAACATATCTATCACCTGTGAGCTGTCTCGACCTTTGGCGGTCGGGATCAGCAGGGGACGGTGGTTATTGGCAAGAATGGCTTCACTCAAGTCGTTGACTTGCTGGCTACGAAATGGGTTATCCATGTCGGCAACCACCAACCCAATCAGATCGGAGCGTTGGCGGTTGAGGCTGCGGGCCAGATGATTGACCCGATAGCCTAGCGCTTTGGCAGCAGCGAGAACTTTCTCTCTGGTGGCCTCGGACACATAGCCGTTATTGGAAAATGTCCGTGAAACGGCGGCGCGGGAAACCCCTGCCGCCTTGGCAACATCCACAGAGGTGACTTGTTTTAACTTGGTGGTGCTCAAGCAGTTTGCTCCAGTTTCAGCTTTTGCTCAGCTCGAAACCATTGCTCATAGGCTCTGGCAAAAGCAAAAGGGTGGTCGATGTTGACGCTGTCAGGCTGCAGTCCGATAAGCTCGACCCACTTTTCAATATCTTGCCCAGGATAGCGTAGCATCACCTTGATACCTGCATCGCGGCACTGGCTGAATTCGTTCAAATCATCGATAAGGTAGTCGTATTCGATAATGGTAGGCTTTCCAGCCTCGATCAGCGTATCCAATGAGGCGAAATCCTGACGGCGCTTCATGAGTTTGGCATCAGGGTAGCGCTGGCTGATTTGTTCGAGGTACTCGTTATTGAAGCTCCAGAAAAAGCAACGCGAAAGCGCATTACTCGCACGGGCTTGCTGGATAACCTGATCGACATCCGCTTGCTTCAATTCGACATACAGCTCGCCGTCATATTGCTTGGCAAGGTCGAGGAAGTCCGCAAACCGACAGACGTTTTGCTGGCTAAAACTTGGCGCAAACCAACTGCCGGCATCGCATTGGTTCAGTTGCTCGCTGCTTAGTGATTCAATTGGTCCTTGCAGGTTGCTGGTGCGATCGGCAGTCAGATCATGGATCACCATTAGTTCGCCATCGCTGCTGGTATTAAGATCCAGCTCGATCACTTTGGCCCCCATACGGTAGCCAATCTCGGCACTGATTTTGGTATTTTCCGGTGCCACATCGTTGGCACCACGGTGCAGTACCAATTCTATCGGATTGCTGTCATCCGGACGGTAGCCGGTGATCAGTTCTGGCAAATCCGAACAAATACCGATAACCGGCATGGTCAGCAGCTTTTCTATTTCGCTTGGACGCTCTTCATGCCAGATCACGATAGGCAGGTTGAGCGATTGTGCTTTATTGATCAGCTCCGGGGTAAGGAACTCATGCGGGGTATCGGATGCCCGCTCCCAACAGAGGTGGATCATATCGGCCTTGGCTTTTTCGGCCTGCTCGAATGGGCAATTGCCAACGCGGACTAATACCGATAGCGGGTATGGGCAGTCGATATTATTCAGTTCGGCAACCCACTCTGGAATAAAGCTACCGATGCCGATATCAATGTTGTGGGCAGGTTGTTGTTCCAGAATTCGCAGTACCTCGACGCCTGCGCCTTCACCTTTGAGCTCGATGTACAGCCCGCAGCCAGTTTCTACAGCAAGTGACAGAACTTGCTCGAAAGTAGGTACTTGCTCACCGTTGAAAAGCTGGTGGTTTTGCAGTTCAGCAAAGGTCATTGCTGAAATGTCGGCATCAATCCCAGCGGTGTGCATCAGGTTGTCATCATGGCTGACAACACACACGCCATCTAGGGTTAGCCTGACATCGATTTCCCACATCTCGGCATGCAAGCTGGCTGCATAGGCAAAGGCTTCCAAGGTGTTTTCGAGTTTGTGGCCGCTGGCACCACGGTGGGCGATACACAGTGGCTTCTCGCTGGCACGATTAACTAGCTTGTTTAAGCGCTGCTGGCGTAGCATACAGGCGGTCTCCGTTAGGGCTGAACAGTAGGATGTTTTCGGCGTTAATGCTCCAGTGAACGGTGTCGCCCAGTTTCAGGTCATCGCGTACCGGCTGGATGGTGCGGATAACATTGCCATCAGCTAATTTGAGGTCATATAGGTTCTCGCGACCTTGGTTTTCAATGAAGCAAACCGTCGCACAGTTGGTCACATCATTGCTGTCTTCGGTAAGGATCACATGCTCTGGGCGCAGACCTATTCTTGCAGCTTGGCTCTCTGGGTAACCTTCGGTAAGCGGTAGTTTGATACCGTCTTCACCATTGATGAAGTGACCTGCGCACAGCTCGCCATCAATAAATGAGATAGGCGGGTTGCCAAGGAAGCCGGCGACAAAATCATTGACCGGGTTGTGGTACATCTCATTCGGGGTATCGACCTGGACAATCTTGCCGCCGTTCATGATCGCGATGCGGTCACACATGCTCATGGCTTCGACTTGATCGTGGGTAACCAATACCGCAGTAATACCGGTTTCTTGTTGGATACGGCGGATCTCAGAGCGCATTTCCAATCGTAGTTTGGCATCGAGGTTGGCAAGCGGTTCGTCGAGCAGCAGTACATCCGGTTTCCTGACAATGGCACGGGCCAGCGATACACGCTGTTGCTGACCACCCGATAGCTCGGCAGGCTTGCGGTGCAGCAGGTTATCGATACGCACCAGTTTGGCGATCTCTTCAACCTTGCGTTTGATCTCGGCTTTGCTTTCTTTGCGGATCATCAACGGGAAGGCGATGTTCTGCTCAACCGTCATGTGCGGGTATAGCGCGTAGGACTGGAAAATGACCCCGACGTTACGCTCCTGTGGTGGCAGTTTGGTGACATCCTTGCCGGCGAAAACAATGCTGCCGCCGTCGATTTTGTGGATACCGCTGATGGCGAACAAGGTCGTCGACTTACCGCAACCCGATGGGCCAAGCAGTGCAATCATTTCACCGGAGCCAATATCAAGGTTCATGTTGTCAATGACGGTGGTATCGCCAAACGTCTTGGTGAAGTGGTTAATTTGAATACCCATTAGCCTTTGTTGCCTCCGCTGTACATATTCATCAGCTGTTTTTGGAAAATTGCGAAAAGAATGATCACGGGCAGGACGTAGAACAGCCCGACCGATTTAAACATTGCCATGTCGAAGTTATTGTCATCGGCAATCAAGCCGGCCAAGTACACAGATAGCACTTGCGCGTCGTTACCCGGTGCCAGCACCTGCGGCAGGATGAATTCACTCCAACTGGCGAGGAACGAAAAGATACCCAGTGCGGTCAATGCCGAGCCTACTTGCGGCAAAACAATTTTGCGCCATACGGTGAAGCGGCTGGCACCATCTTGCATCGCGGCCATCTCGATCTCCCATGGCACAGAGTCATAGAAGCCCTTGAGGATCCAAATGCCAAAAGGCAACTCCAATGAAGCTTTGACCAAAATGACCCCGATCAAGGTGTCGTAAAGGCCGACGTATTGCAGGATCAGGAAGATGGCAATCAGCAGCGTGACCGTCGGGAAGGAATGGAGAACCATTACCCCGCCGAGGAAGAAGCTGCGCATTGGGATATTCAGGCGCGACAGTGCATAGGCAGCGGTTGATGCAATACACAAGGTCAGCAGGGTAGATACCACCGAGAACACCAAGGTGTTGAACGTCACTCCCCAGATGTTCGGTTTACCCGGTAAGTCTTCCCACAAAAAGCGCCAGTGCTCCAGGGTAAATTCGTAAGGCAGCAGCGCGCCCGGAGCAGTATTTGAGAACGTATCTATGATGAGATACAGGTACATCAGCAATAGCGGTGCACTGAGCACACCGAGTGCGATGACAGATTTGCGACTGGTTCGGATATCTGACATAACGCCTCCTAGATCTCGATACGTGGTTTGGCGACCATCTTGTTGAAGCCAAACAATTTGAGGTAAACAATCGACATCACCATACCGATGGCAACCAATACCATCGCAAGTGCTGCGCCGTAGCCGTACTGCAGGTTACCGGCATAGTTGCTAAGGGCGGTGTGGAATGCCCGCAGTGCCCACACTTCGGTTGACCCGCCCGGGCCACCGCCTGTTGCCAGCAGGATGTAATCGAATGAAGCCAGCAGTGATAAAGTCTGGTAGCAAGTCATGAACAGAATTGGCCAGCGCAGTTGCGGCAGGATGATGTAGCGGATCTGCTGCCAGCGGTTGGCGCCATCCACTTCACTGGCCCAGAAGTGGCTTTTTGGAATGGCATTGATCGCCGACGATAGCACCAGCATCCCCATTGAGGCCCCGACAAAGCCGTTGATCAGAATCACGAATGTCCATGCGTGGGCAGGGGTGTCGAGCATCCAGTTTTTCGATTGCACGCCGAACATACCAAGCAAGTTGGAGATAAAACCGGTATCCCAAGCCAGCCATTTCCACAGCAAAACGTAAAGTACCGGTGGGGTGATACGTGGCAGTAGCCATACTGCGCGATAGAAACCGGCAATATTCTTCGGCATGTAGTGGGTGGCAATGGCCAGCACCAGCGCGAAGCCGACATTGAATAAAGTCAATGTGGTGAAGACGTACATTAGCGTGTTGCTCAGCGCGGTCTTGGTATCCGGCAGCGAGGTCATACGCTGGTAGTTTTCCTTGGTCCAGACCCAGCCGGTATAAGATGCCTTCAACAGGGCATCGGCTTCTTGTTTGTCAAGGCTGATCCCGGCAGCACTCACCGCAGCCAGTATCTCTTCTTTGCTGTCATAGCGGGTGGTGCCCACAGAGCGTTGGAACTGGTTGGCGATGGTATTGAGTTCACGTGCACTGCGTGGACTGTAGCGCAGTGTGCGCATTTCGCGGGTGAGTTCACGACGGTTGCCAAACGACTGATCCAGCAGGTTAACTTGTAGCTGCTCGATAAAACGGGTGTCAGTCTTGCCTTCAGTTAGGTCAGATAACCCTGCTTGATCGACGGTGAAGCGGGTTTCCCTGAGCTCATTGGCCAGTGGGGCCATATCATGCTCAGCACTGAGTGAACGCAGTGCTGACGGGGTAATTTGGTACGTTCCGCCACTGATCCCAGTCGCTGTACTCATGTTGGTAAAGGAGAATACAGCGGTCATAACAACCGGTAGCAGGAAAAATAGAACGACAAAGATTAGGGCGGGTGACATCATCACCGGGCCCAGGGTTTTGGAACGATTCATGGGGCTCTCTCTGTTGCCCTCCGGCTAATCGGGAATGACTAACCGGAGGGATTGCGGTTGGATTATTGGATAATCACACCGTTGCCAAGGGTACCGCGAAGCTCTTGCTCTGCGTCAGCAACCGCTTGTTTCGCCGTTTTCTGACCGGTCCAAGCCGCTTCCAGACCTTTCCAGTAAATGTTCCAGAACGCACCGAAGTCAGCGTTGTTTGGCATTGAGGTCGCATGAGGAAGAAGGCGCTCAGTCGCTTCCATCGTCCAGCGGTCGTTGCTGTAGAGACCGATGTTCATCTGCTCAGGGCTGATAGCCAGGTGGGCCGATTTAATCGCATGCAGGGTGTTGATGCGTGGCTCGGAAGCAATCTTGATCAGCTTGGCTGCCACTTCCATCTTGTCTTCATCGCCTTGCTCGGTCATCAGGTAGACCACAGGGTGAGTCAGGGTGTTGGCTGAGTCTTTGGTTTCTGCATCACCGGCAGGGATCAGGCCGAACTGCACGTTGCCGAAGAAGTCGTCCAGACCTTCTGCTTCGGTATAGCGGGAGTAGTGCCATGTTCCGCCGTGCCAGAATGCAGCTTTACCGCTTGCAACCTCGGCGTACCACTGATCCCAAGGCGTACCGATGTGGTTACGGCGGGTAACGCCCATCTCAACGGCATCGGCAAAGAACTGGAAGGTTTTTTCCATCGCGGCTTTATCGAAAATCAAACGTCCTGTTTCTTCGTCTTGCAGCTGGCCACCAAAGCTGGTGTAGAACTGCCAGAAGTCAGGCCCATTGGTGACTCGCGGGTAGAAGCCGTAGCCTTTGGCAACTAGGCCCTTATCTTGTGCCTTTTTCGCATCTTCCAGCATGTCGTAAAGGGTGTAGTCGCCTGATTCGATACGTTCTGGTAGGGCTTCGATAGCATCATCGTCGTAGCCAATCCCTTTTAGGTATTCTTTCCAGGCAAAGAAAGGACGCGCTTCTGAGTCTTGGGGAATGCCGTAAACCATACCGTTGAAAGAAGAGATATCAACAAGGTTCGGGTACAGGTTATTCAGCGGCCATGCATCCATATCTACGTAGTCTTCGACCGGTGCAATAATGCCCGACTGCGCCCAAGGTGCGATATCTACGTGGCCGGTTACCACGATATCCGGTGCTGAGCCAGATTCGGCAGACAGGGTGACGGCTTGCTTGAAGCTATCCCAGTCGGCATAGTTGCGCTTGTTCACGGTGATTTTGAGTTCTTCGCCTGCGGCATCGGCCTCTTGCATCAGGATACTGGCTGCCATCTCAATGGCGTCGGTGCGGTAATGGTCGTTAGGACCAGCACCACCGGCAACAACCGAAATCTCATAGTTTGCTGCGCTGGCAAGGCCGGCATAAGCAAGAGAAAGGCACAGTAGACTGTGCTTCAATGCACGTTGTGGCGTTCCAGAATGTATCACTGCGTGTCTCCCCAAAAGGTAAAAAAGCTCATAAAATGAAAAAGGAAATCAGATGTGAACACGTGTACACATTCGATTTGGGAGTATTATTGATGCGGTTTATGACGATTGGATTAATGAGTTTTTAAAGGCGGATGACAGTTTGATGAAGCAAAGTGACATGTTGGGTATGTTGGATTTCCTCCGCCAGGCCGAGCAATTGAAGGACACGTTGAGAAGTGCCCATACCAGCCAGGGCCGCAAAGAGAGTACGGCTGAGCATACTTGGCGCTTGTGTTTGATGGCGATGTTGTTCGAGCGGGAAATGCCAGAAATCGATCACGCCAAGTTGATGCAGATGTGCGTGATCCATGATTTGGGCGAAGCTATTTCCGGTGATATTGCTGCAGTTGACCAAGACCCGAGAATCGATAAGTCCCATCAGGAAAGGTTGGATCTCCAGACCCTGATAGCGCCTCTTAATCAATCGATGCAGCAGCATATCCTGGCACTGTGGGATGAGTATGAGCAGGCCGAGACGCCGGAGGCCAAAGTGGCTAAGGGATTAGATAAACTGGAAACCCTGATCCAGCATAACCAAGGCTTGAACCCTGATGATTTCGACTATGAATTCAATCTTCACTACGGCAAGAAGTACACCGATCAGCATCCCTTGCTGGCAGCGATACGCGAAATTGTCGATCAGGATACGGCGAGTAGGGTAGGTACTAAGCCTAATAAATGAGCCAAATGGAATAATACAGCGTACCGAATTTTTTAAGTACGGTTCTTAGGTACGCTTGGTGATCTGGTGGATGTTGAAAAGATCACTGTTTATTTTGGAAATGTTGTACTCAAAAGGTGTTCCATCGTCAAAATATACCACTTCTCTTAGCTCAATCATGGCTTGCCCAATGTCGACCTGGAGTAATTGGGCAGTGTTGTCGTCGTTGACATTGCAGGCTGAGATATCTTGTTCTCGAGTTTCTACTTTTTTGCCGGAGAGACGTTCAAGGTAGGTATATTTCGACTGCTCTATTTCATGAAACTCAAAGCCATTATAAATCGAGACCGGGATATGGATGTGCTCAAGTGCAACAGGCATAGAGCCAAAACTCATTAACCGGACGATGTGATAGACCATTTCTGTCGGCTTGATTTTCAGAGCGTGGGCAATTTGTACGGTTGGGCAGGGAATAATAGCGGCCGAGAGTACTTTGCGAATACCTTGTTTGCCGGCTTGTTCAGCTTGATGATCAAAACTGCTCACCTCTTGGTATTGCTGTTTTGTCTGGGGCTTTTTATGTGTTCCAACATAGAGGCCAGAACCTTTTACTTTGTAAATAATTCCTTGCTCTTCAAGATGGCGTGTTGCTTCTCTCACTGTAACGCGAGTAATGCCTAAACTTTTGGCTATGCTGGACTCACTTTCCAGCTTTTCACCAGCAGCTAATGAAAAGTCTTTTATTCTTGATTGTATATAATCAATAACTTGCTGTTGTTTTTCGGTCAGCTTTACGGCCATGATTTCTCGGTTCAGTTAAAAAGGCTAACTATGTCAGATTAAGCAGGTTGTAAACTCGTACTGCTGTTGGGGTAGAGTTTACCCCAACGTAGCACGAGTTAATAGTGTAGCTAAAACAACAGATTAGTTAAGGGAGAAGTAATGTTACTTGGCAACAACAGTCAGGATATGATCGACAATAGCACCCTTGTCGATACCGTAATATTGTTTCAAATAATCTAAGTCACCTACTTGGCCAAATTGCTCTTTCACCCCCAGTTGGGAAAAGTGTTTGATAGTGACGCCTTTTGTCAGTAAATGGGTCGCTACGGTTTCGCCCAAACCGCCAACGCAGTTGTGGTTTTCTATGGTAACAATGTGTTGAGTTTTTTGGGCATATGATGCGATTAAGTCGATATCCAGTGGTTTAATAGTATGTAAATCCAAAACTGCAACCGAAACACCCTTTGATTCAAGTTCGTTTGCCGCCTCTTTGGCATCGTGAACAGAAAGACCGGTCGTTACAATGGTGACATCGTTACCCTCTTTAATGATATTACCCTTTCCTATCGTTATCTCACTGGCGTCGGAATAAAGGTCGGGCAGGGCTTTGCGGCTCGAGCGGATATAGTTTATGCCTTTATTCTGGTAGGCAAATTGAATAGCTGCCTCGAGTACATAACGATCCGAAACGTCTATCACCCTAGCATTTGGGATGAGCCGCATTAAACCAATGTCTTCCAGCGGCATATGTGTGCCCCCATTGGTGACAGCTGCAACCCCTGCATCACTACCGAAGATATTGATGTGCTGCTTGGCATACCCTCCCGATAGGAATAATTGGTCGTAACATCTGCGGGTGATAAAACAGCCAAAAGAATGCACGAACGGGATTTTTCCGGTAGCGGCTAACCCTGCTGCGACACCGATCATGTTGCTCTCGGCAATACCGCACTGGATAAATTGCTGAGGTAGTTGCTCAGCAATAGATTTAGTACTGACACTCCCCATGAGATCGGCTTCAAGCACCACGATATTTTCGTCATTTTCCATCAGAGAATGTAGTACTTGGCTATGAATTTGCCTCAGTTCAGTGGTCATACTAACTCCTCCATTTGTTTTTCGAGGGAAGATAAATCTGCCTCAATGGCTTGTCGGGTTGATGCATCAAGGCGTAAGTGGTGATTTGATGCAATGGAAACGATACTCGGGAACCCCTGGCCCTTTTCTGTATCCAGAATGATGGCTGTCGGTTTGTCTATCTGGTTATGGGCTTGCTCAATGGCATTACATATTGCGGTGATGTCAGCGCCATCAACAGCAAGTGTTTGGAAGCCAAATGCGGTGAACTTATCTGCTAGGTTAAATGGTGTTTGGATATCAGCTAGGAACCCATCAAGCTGGCGTTTATTGTTATCTACGAAGACGACAAGGTTAGATAACTTCTTGTGGGCGGCCAGTTGTATTGCTTCCCAACATTGCCCTTCTTGTAATTCGCCATCACCTACAATGCAGTAGGTGCTTTTTTCCGGTTTGCTCAGCGCCATTCCGACTGCACAGGAAATCCCTTGGCCGAGAGAACCTGTTGTCATGTCGACCCCCGGAGTGAGGTTCATGTCGGCATGGCTGGGTAACTGGGTGCCGTTATTGTTGATTGTTTTTAGCAATGAGGTCTCAAAGTAGCCCTGTAGCGCCAACGTAGCATAGAGTGCCGGCCCGGCATGCCCTTTGGATAGGACGAAATAATCTCTTTCAGGCCAATGTGGATTTTGCGGGTTATGTTTTAGGTAGTGGCCATACAAGCAGGCCAACGTTTCAGTGATGGATAGACATCCACCGAAATGGCCGTATCCAAGGTGAAGCAGTGCCTTGGTTGTCTCAACTTTTATCGACAAATTTAGGTGTTTTAATGCCTTGATGTCTGGATGAGTTTTCATGGAAACCTCGAGCAAGCAGAAAAAGGGCGAGTGACCTCGCCCGTGGTGAGAGAATTAGTGGTTTTGAGCGGTATTAGGGGTTTTCTTATGCATAAAGTTGGTAGCAAGGACCAAGCCGGCAATGATAGCCACACCCGCAACTACGGCCTCTTTGCCTGCCATTGCTAGGTATCCTAGGAAGATCCCGGTAACGGCAAAGTCAGAATCGGAGAAGGTCGTATTGGCAAAGCCTAAATCGCCAAGTACAGGAAGTAGCCATAGGGTCAAGAAAGTAATGACGATACCATTAGCAAATGCCCCAATTGCAGCGCCTCGTCTCCCACCTGTCGCGTTACCAAACACACCAGCGGTTGCACCGGTAAAGAAGTGTGGGACAACCCCAGGAAGAATAAGGGTCATCGACATGGCGCCTAATAGTGCCATGCTCACCAGGCCGCCGATAAAGCTGCAAAGGAAGCCGACTAGAACGGCATTTTGTGCGTAAGGGAAAACGATAGGGCAATCAAGTGCTGGTTTTGCATCTGGTACTATCTTTTGGGAAATACCGGTGAAAGCCGGGACAATTTCAGCCAGTACCAAACGTACACCTTGAAGGATAACAAAGACACCGGCAGCAAACCCAATGGCATTCATAAGGGCATAGACAATGGGGTTTTGGCCACCGCTCATATTCTGTAGAACGTACTCAGGACCAGCCGCAATGACCAAGACTAAGTAAATCACAGCCATCGTCAGTGAAATGGATATTGAAGAGTCCCGCAGGAAAACAAGGTTTTTAGGCAGGTTCATCTCTTCAGTACTTTTTGAACCCTTGCCGACCCACTTGCCAATTAGCCCCGCTGTAACATAGCCGACAGTTGAGAAGTGGGCAAAAGCGACATCATCGCTGCCTGTTATTTTGCGCATAAAAGGCTGAGCCATGGCAGGAAATATGACCATGATTAAGCCTAACGTTACAGAGCCCAAAACCACCATTGAAACGCCACTGAACCCTGCCACACTCAATATAATCGCAATCATACATGCCATATAAAGGGTGTGGTGGCCAGTTAGGAATATATATTTAAATTTGCTGAATCGAGCAAAAAATATATTTGCCACCATGCCAAATGCCATGATTAATGATGTTGAGGCACCAAATTCAGCCATAGCTGTTGCATAGATAGCTTCATTATTTGGAATGACACCATGAAGTTGGAATCCTTCCTCAATAAGTTCGCCCATTGGTGTAACTGCATTTACTAGAATGCCAGCACCACCACCGATAACAATAAAGCCGAGGACTGTTTTTACTGTTCCTTTAATAATATCTGAACTAGGTTTTTTTTGGATCGTTAAGCCAATTAAAGCGACTAAACCTATAAGGATTGCGGGTGTACTAAGTATATCTGTTATGAAGTGAAGCATAGGAGTTCCCTCTTCTTTCGTCATATAACCTTTTAACTATTTATATAGTTTTCAATCTGTTCTTTCATCGCAACTTTGTCAGTGATATTGGGTATGGATATAACTGTCCCAGCATGGATACTATCTGCTAAGTCTTTGGTGCAGATGAACACATCGGCCATGTCAGGGGTGACAGAACCTAAATCGGTATGGTTGACTTCGGCATCAACCCCAAGCTCTTTCATGACTTCTTTAACTTTCATCTCAATCATAAACGACGAGCCGAGACCTGTACTACAAACAGCCATAATACGCATAATGTATTCCTTAATATTTCTTTGTTATTTCTGTTACCTCATTGACACCTTTTGCATTAATGATGTCATTGACGTCTTTTTCATTGCAAAAAAGCTCAGAGATAGAAGTAATTAATTCGATGTGTTTGTCACTATTCTTTGCCGCAAGCAATAATATAAATTTCACAGGGTCATTTTCAGTTGAATTGAATTCCACACCCTCTTTCACTATGAGTAGTGATAATCCATTTTCATTAACGCCTTGCTCAGGTCTTGCATGTGGCATTGCAATAGACGGAGCTAATACAAAATAGGGACCAATATTTTTAGCTGTCTCTATAATGGCATTGGTATATTCAGCACAGATAACTTGCTTATCGATTAAAGGCTGGCAAGCTATTTTGATGGCGCTCTGCCAGTCATCAACCTTACTCATTATTTGAATATGATCGTGAGTGAGAAGCTTGGATAACATAAAACACCTCTGTACATGTTCAATGCTGTATAGACAGGTTTAATTTACACCTACTTTTTATGTGGTTTAGTGATATGCGTCAGAAATAATATGGGACTTAGTGTTTTGTTTGAAAAATAAACACCTGATCACAAAATACGTAGGGTTGGCAAAGTAGGAGGGGAGGCGAGCACTGCTCGGGGCAGTGCTCGCTTATATTCAAAGTAACAAAAGTTTGGCAGTGCCGAGGAAGGCGAAGAAGCCGACCACATCGGTGACTGTAGTGAGGATCACCGAGCCGGCCAATGCCGGATCAAGCTTGAGCTTGTCGAGTACGACAGGGATGATTACCCCGAACAGTGCGGCGGTGATGATATTGACCACGATACCGACCGCAATGATTGCGCCGATAATCGGCGATTGGAACCAAAGCCCCGCCATCAAACCGATCAAAACTGCCCACAATACCCCGTTGAGGAAACCTATTCCCAGCTCATTGCGCAGCAACGATCGGCGGTTACCGGCGGTGACCTGGTTGAGGGCCATACCGCGGATCATCAGGGTCAGGGTCTGGCTACCGGCAATCCCCCCCATCGACGCTACGATTGGCATCAGGATAGCCAGTGCGACCACCTGGGCAATGACGTCTTCGAACAGGCTGATGGTCATTGAAGCCAGCACGGCAGTGATAAGGTTGATACCCAGCCATACCGCACGCTTCTTGGCACTTTTGGTGATAGGAGCGAAAAGGTCATCTTCCTCGCTCATACCGGCATTGGCCATCAAAGTACTCTCGTAGTTTTCCCGCATTAGCTCAAGCGCCAGGTGGGTATCAATTTCACCGATGAGGGCGAAATTCTCGTCAACAATCGGCAGGCTGAATTGTTGGCTGTGTTCCACCGCTTCAACGGCTTCGGTCAGTGTGGCGTCGTCTTCCAAGACCAACGTGTCCGTATCAGCTAGGCTACTTAGTTTAGTCAGCGGCTCGGCTTCAATCAGCTGCTGGTAGTTAACCGTACCGACGAACTTGGTATCTCGGGTGACCACATAGATCGACGCAGGGTATTGGTAACCGTAACGCTCTAGCAATACCTTGGCACGTTTGGCCGAAATCCCTTGTGGCAGTGAAAGCACCTTGGGGTTGGCATAACGGCCGATCTGATCGTCATCATATTGGTTGGCGCGGTCAAACAGCTCGATATCTTCTTTGCTGAGCTTTTCAATCGCCCGCTCAATAATGTCTTCGGGTAGTGAGTCTGCCCATTCAATCAAGGACAAGTTGTCGAGCTTGCCGAGAACCAAATCGAGTTCGGTATCACTCAATGACTGGATTACCCACTCTCGCGTGTCCCCGCGCATCGCGGTGAGCACATCGACGTGATCGTTGAGCGGGAGCTGGCGCCACAGCTCCATACGTTCATCGAGCGGCAATGCCTCGAACAAGGTAGCGAGTGCGCCGGCTTCTAGTTGTTGGATCTCGGGTTCATTGAATATTTGACGCTGTTCGTCGGTTTCTGCGGCAGAGATGCGCTCAATGAGCAGGCTTAAATCAACAGTGTTGCTCATGCAGTTTTCCTTGTTGCAAACGCAAGCAGCCAGCTAGAGGTTGGGCTTGTTGTTTTTGTCGTTATCTTAATTGGCTATAAGAGTATGGTTTTCACTTTTGTCGGTCAATTGTGATATCGCTAACTGATGCTGTTATGAAATCAGGCTAGTTTAATATTGAAAGGATAAGTAGTACCGGTAAGGAGAAGGTGTATGGATAAACAACAGATTCCCGATGCGTTATACGATGATGCCTTGGCTTATTTTGGCGATCACGCAAAAGCCGATGATTGGCTGCATACCGAGAACATCGCCTTGGGGTTGGTTTCGCCAGCTAGCCTGTGTAAATCTGAAGCCGGCAGGGCAGAGGTGAAAGAATTGCTACGTCGCCTGAAGGCTGGGGAAAGTATTTAACAAGACTATTCCATTCCTTTGGCAAATGACCATCCGCAATCGTGATGGTCATTTGTTAGTATCATTGACGTTAGATATCGAGCTGAAACCTACCCTTCGTTATCCATCCGTGCTTTCCTGCCCAAATACCCGCCGTGATGCCTCAACCCATACTCCTGTTGGGTGAAGCCTCGACTCTCCATTGTGGCCATTGCGATGGCATCGCAGATGGCAAGCATTACCGCAATAGAGCTTGTTGGGGCGAGGTTGAGTGGGCAAGCTTCCTGGTGTACGCCCATATCGAGGACATATTCACAATGCTGCCTTAGTTCCGAGTCGGGGTGGGAGGTAATACCGATAATATGTTTCACACCGAGGTGCCTTGCCAGCTCGAGGATTTCAAGGACTTCGCGGGATTTGCCACTGGTGGAGCAGGCGATCATGATATCGGATGCGCTGACAATGCCCAGATCACCGTGGGCCGCTTCGGTGGGGTGCAGAAAGACAGCAGGGGTTCCGGTCGAACTCAGGGTAGCTGCGCATTTTTTTGCGATTAAACCAGCTTTGCCAATACCTGTTGTGATGACCTTCGAAGGGCAATCGAGGATAAGTTTAACGATATGCTCATATTGCGCGTCGATAGTTATTGATTCAATGGCCCTGGCTTCCCGATGCAATACATCCTGAACCCGTTCAAGAATGTTCACTCCACATCCCCCTGAGGTGAGTAGTCAAAGACTACAATGTCTTCCAGATAGGGACGGAACAAGGCCTTCACTTTTGTATGCTCGGGGTGGTCAAGGTACGCTTGCCGGATAGTTTCATCGCGGAAGTTCATGATTACAGAATGGGTGTAGCCCTGGTTCTTGCCTTCCGGGCTATTGTTTTCTCCCCACTCAACCCCAGACACACCTTCAATAGAGTGCTCGAGAGACTCAAACCCATGTTGAATGATGGCTAGTTGCTGGTGGGATATTTCTGCGTTAAAACGCATCAGGAGAAGGTGCCGAATCATAAGGTTTCCTATTTGGCCTGCTGGGAGAGAAGCGTTTGAATACTCTCGACTACCAAAACATGATCTTCATACTGGGGCAACCCCGAAACCGTCACACTGCCCACGACCCCCACATTCTTAATCGTTAACGGGAAACTGCCGCCAAAAGGCGCGAACTGTTTGGCATCAACCAGTGAGGCCTGTTCGATAGTTTTGCCCTTGGCTTTATAGTACTGGCCCATATACCAAGAGCTGTGCCGGTAGCGATCCACCACATTACGCTTGCGGGCTATCCAATGCTGGTTATCTGGGCTGGTACCCGCCATGGCATAGCTAAACAGGCAGTGGCTGTTGAGGGTGATATCGATGGCAACGGCGGCCTCGCGAAGTTCGGCCTTCTGTTTTATCAAGGTGCCGAGCAGCCAGGCTGTTTGGTGGCTGAAATGCTCGAACTGCAGTTCTTTTTCCTGTGCTAACAGCACATTTAAATCAGTGATCATATTGTGTCCCCGTCTTGTTCCTGGCATCTGTTTCCTTTGAACATCCCCATTTAAAGTCTCACGCTGCATTGTTGCTCTGAACTGGCTATCGCAGCCTCGATGACACGAATAACATCCAATGCCTGTTCGGCAGTGACCGGCAGCGGATGCCCTTCCCGGATCGCTAGGGCAAGTTGCTGGTAGAACTGTTCATACCCACCACGCTCTGTTTCGATAATGGTGTTATGCCCGTGCTTATCGGTATAGCGGCCAAAATTATCTGGCGTGTCTTCTCCCCATCCTGGGGTACCGGGTCCGGCTTTGTCTCGCAGCATGTCTTCCTGGGGATCCATGCCATATTTGATGAATGCCGAATCATGGCCGAAGATCTGGAACCTTGGCCCTTCGGTGGTGCTCAGGCAATTGGCATGCAAAATCGCCTCGCACTGCGGGTAATGTAGGATAAGGTGGAAGTGGTCTGTGGCTTGTGCGCCGGGGCGCTGATTCCTAACAACAGCGGTCACTTTCTCTGGCAAGCCGAACAGGCACAATGTCTGGTCGATAAGATGGGCACCGAGATCATATAGGATGCCGGCACCGGGGGTGTCCTGCTCGCGCCAGCGCACTTTGACTTCTGGCCGGTAGCGGTTGTAGCTGGAGTAAAAAGTATGGATATCGCCGAGCTTCCCATCCGCTGTCAGTTTTTCGATTGTTCTGAAGTCGCCATCAAAGCGGCGGCTCTGGTATACCGAGAGTGTCTTTCCTGCTTGCTGCGCGACGTCCATTAGCGCTTTACCTTCTTCGGCGCTGATACAGAAAGGCTTTTCGATAACAACATGCTTACCGGCTTGCAGGGCGAGTTTGGCCTGCGGGATGTGGAGGTGGTTGGGGGTGGCGATGATCACCAGTTCAATATCGGGATCGTCCAGCATGGTCTCGATCTGGCTGTAAACGGTGACATTGGGGAGCTGGGCGATCACCTTTTGCTTATCGCTCGATACCACTGCAGTGAGTTTAAGTTCATCGCAATATTCAATGATCGGGACCTGGAAGCACTGGCCAGAGATACCAAAGCCAACAATGGCCGTTTTGATAGGCTGCATGGTTCTTTCCTTGAGAAAAAAGGCAGCATTGCTATGGCAATGCTGCCGTGGGAGGGGGAGGACGGTTAGTTCAGTTCAAGTTCTTGCTTTAACAACGCTTCAACCTGATCACAGCTCTGTGCGGTCATTAACTGCTCCCTGAAGTCTGCGTGCATGATTTTTCTGGCCAGTTTGGAGAAAATCTTCATATGTTGGTCACCGGCAGCATGCTTGTTGAGGGTGAGCATAATGATGAACTGGGCTTCTTCGTCCCCCCATTGGATAGGGTTCGCCAGGCGGCACACGCTGATCGCCGACTGTTCGATATGTTCACTCTTGGTGTGCGGGATAGCAAAGCCGAAGCCAAGGCCGGTCGAGAACACATCTTCACGGGCCCACAGGTCATCGGCCAGTTTATTGGGGTAACGGCAACGCCCGGTTAGGTAGAGGTTATCCGCCAGGGTCTTGATGACTTCCTCTTTGCTGCGCAGGTCGCGGTCAAGGCTGATGCAATCACCCGATACCATAGGCGCTTCGGTCTGTGTCATGCGGAACTGAGCCAGCACATGTTCAACTTCCTGGATGGTGCGGCACTGCATGGCCTTGTTGAGCAGTTGGCGGCATTCCCGGCTATCCAGTTTGGCGATACGCTCCTTGGTGGCAGCAATACTCGGTGAACTCATGCTGATTTCGTCAAGACCAAGGCCAACGAGCAATGGCAGTACCGAACCTTTCGCACCTAGCTCGCCGCAAAGACCAATCCATTTACCGTGGCGGTGAACTTCCCGCACCACATGGTCAAGGGTGCGAAGAAACGCTGGATTGAGGCTATTGTAGCTTGCGGCGACCTTGGCATTATCACGGTCAACGGCCATCAGGTATTGGGTCAGGTCATTCGAACCGATAGAGAAGAAATCTATTTCTTCACAGCATTGGTCGATAATAAAGGCCACGGAAGGGACTTCCAGCATAATGCCCAACGGCACTTTTTCGGCAAACGGCAGATTTTCCTTGCGAAGCTCCTGGCGTACTTCAGCCAAAATGTCTTTCACCCATAGAATTTCTTCCAGCGATGAAATCATCGGGATCATGATCTTCAGGTTGCCATGGGCCGAGGCTCGGAGGATGGCACGCAGCTGGGTTTTGAACATCTCGATAAATTCAGGGTAGATACGAACCGCCCTGTAGCCAAGGAACGGGTTGTTCTCTGCCGGAATATTGAGGTAATCAACCGGTTTGTCACCGCCAATATCAATCGTACGGACGATTATCGATTTGCCGTCTGCCGCTTCGCAAGCCTGGCAGAAAATGTTGTAAAGCTCGTCTTCATCCGGCGCTGAAGTGCGGTCCATGTAAAGCATTTCTGTTCGGAACAGGCCAACAGCTTCGGCACCGTTGGCAAAGGCTTGTTTAGCTTCTACCGAGTGGGCGATGTTGGCTGCGACTTCCAGGACTTTGCCATCTGCAGTCTGGGCCGCAACATCCCTGAACTGTGCCTGGCGTGTGGCTACAATTTCCCGGACTTTATGCTCCTGGGTGTAGTAGCGCTCAACCGGCTCGCTGATCTCGGTGACCACAAGGCCTAAGGTGCCATCAACAACCACTTCGCTGCCCAAAAATGCACTTAGCTTGGAGCCTTCAACACCGACAATGGTTGGGATTGCAAAAGAGCGGGCCAGGATCACAGTATGGGATGTGCTGCCGCCGTGCGAGAGAATAAGCCCTTTTAATAATGACTTATCTAATTCGAGGAACTGGCTTGGCGTCAGGTCGTCCGCTAGGCAAACCGTCGGCTCGGTGAGGGTATTTTGGCTACCGAAGCGCTCGTTGCCATAAATGCTCTGCAGCAGTTGGTAGCAGACATCACGGATATCCAACTCGCGTTCGCGCATGTAGGCGCTGGATGAGTTTTTCATCAGCTCGCCGAAATGCTTGGCCGTTGCGATGATGGCATCGGCACAGCTGCGTCCTTCAACAAGGTTGTCTTTGAGGGTCTGTTGGAACTCCTTGTCACGGGCAATCGACAGGTGCGCCTTGATAACTTCGCCCTCGGTATGCTGGGCAGAGGCAAGGAAGATATTGAGCGACTTGATCACCGCCTCAATACCGCTATCCAACTCATTCTGTTCTTCAACCAAGGCTCTTGGCTCTGGCAGGTTTGCCAGACCATCAAAGTTCACGGCACCAACGGCTGTAAGGATACCTTTGCCAAACCCTTCGCTGACACTACGGCCACGGATATGGGCAGCTTTTAGGTTGGAGAAATTGCGAGGTAACGGAGCAAGACTTTGATCTTCCTCTTGATCTGATACTGCCAGTGGTTCGTCGCAATGTGGGAATTCATTGTTGATGAACTGCTTTAGCTGCTCAAGTGCAGACTCTTCGTCCATCCCGTCGATAGTGATCAGGCATTCATCACCCAGCAGGGTATCTGTCCCGATCAGAGAGAGGACACTTTTGGCATTGCCGCTCATCCCCGTCCGCTGGTTCTGCCAGGTAATGTTCGAATCAAACTGGTTACATACGGCTTCAACATGGCTAGCCGGTCTTGCGTGAACCCCGTTGGGTAGCTCACATGAGAAAGAGAAAGATTTCATTTCACGTAGTCCTTTTGCATCTAGGCAATGCCTTTCGTTATGTATTCACAATATCAAAGTGGGGACGGCGTACCATGGGACAAAACTACGAAAAACTGGATTTTTGTTAGATAAAAAATCAAATGTGATGGTGGTCAAATTTGAAGGTGTTTTTGTGATGATGAGCAAGTTTGGTGCATGAGATAAATCATGATAATGTAGTTAAATATATGTTTTTATTGAGTTTAATTTTATTTAATGCCGTTTTTTGGCATTTCGAGAGTTAGATCAAGTTTTGATTTTAATCTAACAAATATCCAGTAAATAGAACTTTTGTCCTCTAACTTGATAGCACTATTGCTCATCATCACAAAAACACCTTCAAATTTGACCACCATCACATTTGATTTTTTATC